>NZ_JCAKNA010000019.1:0-57525 GCF_059515885.1 Acinetobacter sp. FY683
GCATGCGGTGATTCCACCTAGAAAAAATGCGAAACCATGGAAAGATACAAAGAGTAGCTCGCTAGAGCGAAATGAATTACTTCGAACAATTAAACGTTTAGGCAGGACACTATGGAAAAAATGGTCAGGCTATCATCGGCGAAGTTTGGTTGAAACTAAGATGCATTGCATCAAATTATTAGGAGATAAACTCAGTGCAAGGAGTTTTGATAGCCAAGTGAATGAGATCCATGCACGTGTAGCAGTCCTTAACAGATTTACGGAATTAGGTCGACCACTTACCCAAGTTACGCCTTAAATTTGGCTCAATTAGGTGCGCTTTGCATTTCAAATCTTTGTGCAACAAAGCCGTTACAGCCTAAAACCCTTACTTTTGGTGGCGACTTTGGCTTTGCCAGTATTAAGTTCTGCCGAAGTCAAAATTGAAAAAACGGTGATTAATTTACAAGAAAATCAGTTCGTGACACTTACATTTCATGACGTTCGTGATGATGTGGATGGCATAGTTGATCGAGATATGTATGCTATTAGCACCAAAAAATTAGCACAATATTTTGCATGGATTAAAGCCGAAGGGTGGCAGCCTATTCGTTTAGAAGATGTTTTGGCAGCACGTCAAAATAAACAACCGTTACCTCAAAAAGCAGTTTTATTGACTTTTGATGATGGTGCACTTAGTAGCTACAAAAAAGTATTTCCTTTACTTAAACAGTATGATATTCCCGCTGTATTTGCCATTCCTACCAGTTGGATTAATGGTAATACCCAAGCCGCTTATGAGGCTTATGGGGAGGGTAATTTAATGAATTGGGATCAGATGCGTGAGATGCAGAAGTCCAATTTAGTTGAATTTGTTTCCCATTCGGATAATTTACATCGCGGAATTCAAGCGAATCCTCAGAAAAATATGGAACCCGCTGCAATTGTTCGAGAGTATCTACCACAGCAAGAACGCTATGAAACAGATGCTGAATATGAAAGACGCATAGTTGACGATTTAAAAACATCAAAACGAATTTTGGATCAAGAGTTAGGCATTCATACCAAAGCTATTTTTTGGCCTTATGGTGCAGTGACTCAGGAAGCCGAAGAATTAGCACGTCGAGCAGGCTTAGTGATGTCTTTTAGTTTAGGGCACGTTGCGAGCTTAGCAGATCGGGTACAAACCTATCAGCGTGCATTAATTGTGAATAATCCAAATGCTGAACAAATTCATCAGCTCATGGATAATTTTGTAGAAGATGAAAGCGCACCGTTTAAACAACGCAAAAGTTTTTTACGTATAAATCCAAATGATTTACAGGCATCTTCTATGGAAGAGTCTGATAAAAAATTGGGGCAAATGTTAAATCAAATTCAGGCTTTAAAGACTAATACTTTGTTAATTCCTGTTGTCGCAGACAGCGATGGCGATGGTCTATATGATTTGGCATATTTTCCAAATACTCAAATAAAACTGCAGCACGATATTGTTAATAGAGTTGTGTGGCAGGGGCGTACACGTATTAATAACCGTGTGTATGCGGAGCTTCCAATTAACCTTGAATTAAAACAAGGGGTTTCGTTAGTAAAACTCAGCACTGACTTGTTAAAGAATAACAGTTCACTTGAAGGAATAATGTTTGATACGGAAGATGTGTTGACCTGTGCATTGGAAAATGCAACGTGGTCAATACCTTGCGAACAAAAAGTTCAACAAGTTTTAGATATTAAGAAGCAGAGTGAAAAACCAGCAAAATATCATGCCAATGTGAGTAATAGAACTCAGACATCTCTTAAATTTGAGCTAAAAACAGATCGGTTAAATGGTTTTAAACCACTTGTTGAGCGAGGCTTAAAAAACTCTGATTTTATTTATTTAAGTGTTGATCCGATTCTTTATCCATCATCGGTTGATGCACTGTTAAAGCAATTAAAACAGTTAAGCCCATTACAAGTTCAGCGACTCATTGTAAGTTTAGATGTTCAGCCTGATATGACAGAGCAGCAGTGGCAAAAGTATCAACAGATTTATCAAAGTTTGCGCAAAGCATCGGTTCAAAAAATTGGAGTGAATAATTATGCCGTTGGACAAGGGGATAAAATTCAACATTATTTTTATCAAAATTTGAGCCTAAATGATAGTCCATTGACCTATCGAAATCCTTATGACCTTGGGGGGAGCAAATAATGCAGTTCAGTGATATTTTCTTTGGTTTTGCATTTTTATATCCTCTTTTTATGGCTTGGGTTTGGATTGCAGGTGGTATTTGGTTTTATTTAAAACGTGAGTTAAAGCAGCCACCTTTGCCTGAACCAAGTACAGAAGGGTGCAGTATTGTTGTGCCGTGTTTCAATGAAGAAGCACAGGTTCATGAAACCATTCGTTATGCGATGCAAAGTCAGTACCCTGAATTTGAAGTCATTGCTGTTAATGACAGAAGTAAAGATAAAACAGGTGAAATTTTAGACCAACTTGCATTGCAATATCCAAAACTTCGGGTTGTGCACTTAGCCGAAAATCAGGGTAAGGCTTATGCTTTACGTGCAGGTTCAATGGTAAGTCGTTATGAATTTTTAGTTTGTATTGATGGTGATGCATTGTTACATCCACATGCTGTACTTTGGATGATGAATCAATTAACGCGCTTCCCACGTGTTGGAGCGGTTACAGGAAATCCAAGAATTATCAACCGTTCTAGCATTCTTGGTAAAATTCAGGTCGGTGAGTTTTCTTCCATTATCGGTTTAATTAAACGAGCACAACGAACCTATGGTCGTATTTATACAGTGTCAGGTGTAATTGTTGGATTTCGTAAAGTTGCATTAGATCGAATTGGCTATTGGCGTGATGACATGATTACAGAAGATATTGATGTTTCGTGGCGCTTGCAATTTGATCACTGGGATCTTCAATATGTACCTCAAGCACTTTGCTATATTTATATGCCTGAAACATTAAATGGGTTATGGAAACAGCGGTTACGTTGGGCGCAAGGTGGTATTGAAGTTTTATTTGCATACATTCCTAAAATTTTTAAATGGCATTTACGCCGTATGTGGTTAGTTGTTTTTGAGTCTGTAATTAGTGTTGTTTGGGCTTATGTCATGTTTGGCATATTCATTCTATATTTTTACGGACTATTTTTCTCATTACCAGGTGAGTGGGCAATTCAGAGTTTAATGCCACAGTGGTATGGTGCAATTTTGGGCGGTACTTGTCTTGTACAATTTTTTGTAAGTTTAATGATTGATCGTCGTTATGACGGCTCACGTATGGTACGTAACTATTTTTGGGTAATTTGGTATCCATTATTTTTCTGGATATTAACAATGCTCACGACGGTTTTTGCGGTACCAAAAACATTAATGAAAACGCAAAAGCGTGCACGTTGGGTTAGCCCAGATCGTGGTTTTAGAGCGGCGATTGAAAATGACGAATAATCAAAAAAATCAACTGATTACCGATATTTCAAAGCTTGAACTTCCTCAGTATATTGATAAACCTGAATACGTTAGAAATAAAAGCGTAGGTTATGGTTTATTGTTTGCAGGTTGGATATTGTGGATATGGCTTTTTTTACCAGTATTAACACTTATATTTTGGTGGTTTGAAGGCAGTGTTATTTATGAGCAGTTGATTGTAGTCGAACAGCAATCATCGAAAGGACTAAGCTTGTTGAATATGGCATTAATTATTTGCTTATTGGTATTATCTTTATGGCTTTGGGCAAGTTATAACTGGGCGCGCTTTCGTGGTTTAGACCGCCGTAAAAGCCTAGCATCATTGAGTGATGAGCAGCTTGCGATGAGCTTTAAGTTATCGATAAGTGATATTGAAGCACTACATCAATCTAATAATATTACCTTACATTATCAAGATGATGGGTTACTTAAACAGTATGATATCAATGATGATAGGGTGAAAAAGCAGGCTTAAGTTTTTTAATATCAGGATGTTGTTGAATAAAGTCATCTGGATAATAGCCAATATGTTTAACGCCGTATTGTTTTAAAAGACTCACTGTATTTGCCAATTCTTCTGTTGGAATAGGTGTTTGATTTAACCAATTGGTTGTTTGTAATTCAAAAATAGTACGACTCAAATCTGGGTCGTATTTTTTTGCTTGTTGAATTAAATCTAAATAAAATTTGCGATGATCTTGTGCCTTTTCCATGTAAGGCATAGCCATAATTGCATTGTAATCATAGTATTTATATGTACTTTTCATAGACTGACTAAACCATTTTTCACTTTTTGCATTGAGCACTACAGGCGCATACATATTACGTGCGATAAATAATTCAGGTTTTGTTTGGTGCATGATTTCACTAATGTGATTTGCAAATTGATCTAAATAGGCTGTTTTAGCTTGAGCAAATGCCATTTGATTTGGATGTGATGGATTATTCAATAAATCGGTACTATTAAAGCCCCATTTTTTATACATTATAAGTGCCGTTTCAGAGGAGTCCTCATAATCGCTTAATGTAATATCATCATGATAGAGCACACCATCGACGGAACTATTTTGAATAAAATCGGTAAATATTTCCGCAATAATACGTTGGTTTTTTTCAGAAAAAGGTGAAAGTCGAATATAGCCCTCTTTTTTACCCTGACTATGTTCTACATATTGCACTTGCTCAGAATTTGGGAGTTTCCATGCGAGTAAAGGCATCCAAGCATAAATATGACGCACGGTGCTTTGTTTTCTAATTTGTTGCACAACGGGTTCAAATAAGTTCTCAAGAACAGGAATATGTCTGTTATTAAAATAGACTAAATCTGCCGAGCCATTTGCATCGGGGTCTGCAAAAGCTTGAAGAAAAATTGTATTGGGCTGTAACTGTTGTATGCGTTGTATAAGTGCGGAAATATTACGTTTTTGTTGTACTTTATCTGAATCATACAAATAATCTAGATCAATATGCATAATGCGCATTTTTTTAATTTTTTCTTGGTTTTTTTTAGCTGTATCAGATTTTTCAATTTGTGAAGTAAGTGCAGAGTTATAATTAAAAGAATAAGGTGGGAAGCTATCTTGAGCAGTCGTCAATGTGCTTAATTGAAAAATGAATAGTCCGTAGAAAAATGAACTGTAATATTTTCTTTTAAGATGTTTTTTTTGAAAATAGTTTAAGCTAAATTTATATTTTAAAATCATGGCTTAGCTAATCTAAAAGTATAGAAATACTATAGTAATGGAATCATTATAAAATTTGTAGGCACATTTTTGTATTAGAGTTTCTTGATCTTTTTACTTTTTTTGAGCCAAATGAAAAGATTTTCTCAGTTAATTAAGCTTGTGTCATCTACTGCTCATTTAGGGTTAAAACTGGTTGTACGATAGGTTTTAGGGGTAGGCTTCTTCATTTCTAAACTGTATTCTTGAAGAAGCCTTTACAGGTAAATTTACGCAACAAAGTGCTTAAAATTTAAAGCCAATAAATCCAAAATGCAGAAAGAATTAAGCAGACCATAGCAACTGGAAAACCTGCTTTTGCATAATCCATAAACGAAATTTGAACACCGCAGGCTTTAGACTGTTCTACAACCACAATTCCTGCCAAACTACCAAAAATAACCATATTACTTGAGAAGCCAGTTCCTAGAGCTAGTGCTGCACATAAAACATCACTATGTAAGCCCGCCTCTAAATAAGGTACTAATAGCATTACTGTAGGATTATTTCCGACGATATTACTGAGTAATGCGCTAGTGAAAAATAGAGATAATGGATCATTGAGATTAACTCCCAATGTATTTAGTTCTCCGAGTAGTGTTTGAGGTAGACCAGTTGTCGCCATAGCTGCATTGACAATGAATAAGCCAATAATGAGTAGTAATAAATTACCATCAACTTCTTTTAGAACATCACCAGAAGCAACTTTTCGATTGAGTAATAAAATCCCTGCTGCTGTAAGTGCAACGATCTCTTGAGGCCAAATATCTATAATAAATAAGACAACAATAGCAATGGTCACTACCAGCGCTTTAATAGTTTCAAGGATATCGAGTTGAGGATGTTTAGTTGCTTGAGTATTTGTTGTTACTTTTGTTGCTGTTATTGTCCACTTGCCTTTGAATAAATATGCCAAAATTCCCCAAACAATAGGCAGTGAAATGAGAGCAGGTAGCCCAGCAACTTTAAGTAACTCAATAAATGAAACATCAAGCGCTTGTGCAGCAATCATGTTTTGAGGGCTACCGATGAGCGTACCAACAGAACCGGTATTGGCAGCAAAACAGAAACCCAATAAAAACGGAATTGGATTTAATCCACGTGCTAATGTAATTGAAACTAATAATGGTGTCATAGCAACAACAACAACATCATTGGTTAAGATTGAAGATAATATGCCGCTAACAACAATAAAAACGGCAAGTAACTTAGGTGGGCTAATGTTTAAAGTTGCTACTTTATTTGCTGCCCAAGCATAAAATCCAGATACAGCGAAAGCACCTGATACAACCATAAGTCCAAAGAGTAGCCAAATTGTTTTGTAATCAATAGCATTCCAAGCATTTTGTGGGGAGATACTCCCAATAGCAAGCATTGCTAGAGCACCTACAAGTGCTGCACCTGTTCGATCTACTTTCAGCCATGGCAGTTTACCCAACCCCATTGCAAGGTAAACTAATAAAAATATGAAAAGCGTAATCTGCATTTACATTACCTTTGGATAAAGTAGGAGCAGTATTTCAAAAATGAACTAAACAAATACTTGTATGCTCAATGTACCCCAAGAAGACTTATTTAGTATAAAAGTATGTGTAAGGTTTTTTGAAACACCACTCCAATGATTTGTTGCGATATTCTTAAACTATTTTTTTGAAGCTTTCTTCACTTTTTTACGAACAACGGGTTGTTGCTCAACATCGGCGATTTGATGATATTCGCTACGGATTTTTTCTAAATCCACTTCAGGTTCAGGAAGTTTAAGTTTTAGACCTTCTAGTGTTTTAAGAATAATCTCTGAAATAGCAAAATTTCTGAACCATTTATGATTGGATGGAATAACAAACCAAGGCGCTTTTTCAGTAGAACATTTATTCAGCATATCTTCGTAAGCTGATATGTATTGATCCCAATATTGGCGCTCAGTATAGTCCGATTCACTAATTTTCCATTGACGTGCAGGATCATCTAGACGCTGTTTAAAGCGCTCCAATTGCTCTTCTGGGCTAATGTATAAGAAAAATTTTAGGATAGTAACCTGACTATTTTCTAATAACTCTTCAAAGTGGTTAATATGTTCATAGCGCTGAGACCACACTTTCTTCGGCACAATATTGTGTACACGTTGAATCAGCACATCTTCATAGTGTGAACGGTTAAAAATAGCAACTTCGCCTAAAGCAGGGGTGTGTGGGTGAATGCGCCATAAAAAATCATGTAATTTTTCTTCTGATGTAGGTTGTTTAAAGCCATGTACGGAAGTTCCTTGGGCATTCATAGCATCCATAACATGCCAGCATGTACCATCTTTCCCTGCAGCATCTATCCCTTGTAACACAATTAGTAAAGCATGTTTTTTTTCACCATATAATTTACGTTGTAATTCTCCAATTTTTTGAACATGTTTTTCGAGTGTTGCTTTCGCATGTTCTTCATTTTCATATTGACCATGATATGAAGGATCAATTTTTTTAAGGCTGATTTTACTATTCGGTTTAACAATTAGTTCGTTATATAAGCTCATGTTTTTTGTTCTCTACAGTATGTTATCAATTTAAATTCAATAAAAAAGGCTGAAACCAATGAAATATTGATTTCAGCCTTTTTGTTAATGGTGACGATCCATAAAACGGTAATATGCAATTTTGGCTAAATTCGCGATAATGAGCCAAATTAATACATAAATCCAAACGACAGCAATCATTTCAAGTGGCAAGGCTGGGACAAAAATACCAAATGCACAGATTAAAATGGCAACGACTTGCGTTAAGAAAATAGCGCATAATAATTTTTGATGTGGGAAAGGTCTTGCAAATAAAGAGCCTTTATTACGGACAACAAAAATGAGTAATTGACCACCCGCTGCAAGTTGTAAAAAGACCATTGTTTGTAGATGATCAATAGTCATTGGTAAGTCAGACATAAGTGCAGGATTATTCATCCAATACTGGCAAAGTAAAACCATACCAAAACTTTGTGCAAGAGCAATAATGCCCATTACTGAAGAGAAGGAAATAATACGATGCATGTTCCAACGAACAGGCTGCTTACTTACACTGACGTTGTCATAAGCAATAGTCATAATTGGAATGTCATCTAATAATGCCAACACGACAATCATAATGGCTGTTAATGGTTTTAAATCAAAAACAATATAAGATAAGACCACAACACACATAATCGCAATGGTCATTGCGATTCGGTAATACACATAAGATGTGATACGTTCAAATATTTTACGTGATTCTGTAATGGCACTAATAATAGTAGAAAGCCCTGGTGCTGTAAGAACAATTGCTGCAGCTGAACGAGCAGCATCTGTTGCACCGCTGACAGCTACACCACAGTCTGCTTGTTTAAGTGCAGGAGCATCATTCACGCCATCACCAGTCATTGCCACGATATGACCTTGCTGTTGTAATGCTTTAACAATTTCATATTTATGTTCTGGGAATACACGACCAAAGCCATCTGCATTTTCCACAGCACGTGCAGTATCAATTTGAATATGATTAGGATCTTTATCTTTTTTAAATACATCACTTGCATTTAAAAGGTGTTGTCCAAGTCCTAATTGGCGTGAAATTTCTGAACCAATTGCGACATCATCACCCGTCACCATTTTGACTGATAAGCCTAATTCTTTTGCTCGTGCAATTGTTTCTTTTGCATCTGGGCGAGGTGGATCAAGTAATGCCAAGATCCCCAATAAAGTCCATGTTTTACCTTCATCATCCGAGCGAGCAACACCTAAAGCACGTGTACCATGTGCGGCAAGTTGGCTAACTTGGTCATAATACTGTTTTGAATTAGGTGCATCATTTGCTTGATCACCAAGACCACATATTTGTCCAATTGCCTGAGGAGCACCTTTGGAAAACTGTATTATTTTTCCATGAATATCTTTAACAATACCAATGGTTTTTTTATTCACAGGGTCAAAAGGAACAAAGTCAACATTGCTGTATTGTTCAAGTTGTTTAGGATCGGTTTGTGCTTTGAGTACAGCTAGATCAAGAGCGTCTGTACTTTGTTTTTGGCAAGCTAAGCACGCGGCTGTAATAATGTCATCGTTAGGTGTTTGATTGAATGCAATCGGTTGTTGTAGTGTCAGTTGGTTGAGCGTTAATGTACCTGTTTTATCCGAGCAAAGAATATCAACACCAGCTAATTCTTCAATAGCAGATAATCGAGAGACAATTGCTTTTTGCTTGGATAAGGTAATAGCTCCAAGTGCTTTCGTCACAGACATAACCGCAGGCATAGCAACTGGTACAGAGGCAACTAAGAGTACTAAAACAAATTGTGCAATGCTTCCAGCTTCACTCCATTCCCAATGCCCAACCGTAATAATATCTCGATATACTTGTACACCAATTAAAATCACTGCGAGAGCAACGGCCAGAATAATAAGGAAATCACCAATTTTTAAGACAGCTTCTTCTGCATGTGATTTACTTCCTGCAGAGGCAACAAGGGTTGCTGTTTGTCCAAAGAAAGTTTTGTTCCCTGTTGCAGTAACTACACCTGTCATAGAGCCTTGGCGAGCAATAGAGCCAGAATATACAGTATCTCCAATGCTTCGAGAGACGGGAAGTGATTCACCAGTTAGGGCAGCTTGATCAACAGATAGGTATTTGCCTGATGTTAAGATTAAGTCGGCAGGTAAAATTTCTCCACCTGCAATAGTAACAATATCACCAGGAACCAATTGAGTTGCTTCGACTGCTTTCCATTGCCCATCTCTGAGTACGTGTGCTTTAGCAGCGAGACCTTGTTTTAAGGCAGCTAAAGCATTTGCTGCTTTATTATCTTGCCAGAAACCGACAATCGCGTTGTAGAGTAATAAAATACTAATCACGATAAAATCGGGCCAATCTTGGCGGAAAAATGAAATGATTGCTGCTGCTTCAATCATCCATGGAATAGGTCCCCAAAAATAACCTAATAACTTTTTCCATTTACTTTCTTCATGTGCTTCGATGGCATTGAGGCCATATTGCTTTAGCCGTTGTTGAGCCTCTTCTTCACTTAAACCTTGCTCGGATGTTTTTAGAGTGAGCAACTGTTGTTTAATTTCGTCATCATTTAATGTATGTAGCGTTTGTTGATTATTAGAGGTTACTTTATTGGGCTTACTTTCTATGGGCTGCATATTGTCATCCTCGTTATTTACAGCTGATATTCTGCTATTTAAATGATTCACGACCTATGATCAATGGAACTGTTAATAGGATGAATGATTTGATTTTTTTGATAAAGTATTGGTTATTAATAAAACATCAAGATCATTATTACAGCTATTAGATTGTTTGGATATACAAATAGTTATTATGTGAAAAATATTTTGTTTGAAATTTGCAACAGCCCTATAATTTTTAACTTGTTTATGTTTGAACCTATTTGAACTTAATTATCTTAATATTTTTTTATGTAGTACTTATACTTTGAAAATGCATTAATGGGGTATAAGTATTGCACTCATTTATGCTGTTAATGACTTTATTTTTAAAATTAAAATAAGAGGGCATTTGCTACTCAAATAAAACTAGGTTTAATATCAAAAAAAATTAATTTAAACGATTCTGAGTGCTCATTGCTTATCTAAACTGAAATCTGTTTTTCGTTAGTTTTAATGTTTACTTCAAACAAAATTTAAGATTATTTATTGAAGCTATCCTTTACTAGATCAGCATGGAATGCTTTGGTAATTCTATTTAGTTTACGATTACATGTGTTATAAGTTGGGATAATTGTGGTTGGTTAATCTTTACTAATTACCTAAATATCAATTATATAATAAATCTTTAATTTTTTTTGCTAAGCCTGTATGGTGTTTTATCAGAGAGATAATATAGAGGATAATGATGCATAATTTTTCTGTAAAAGACTTAGATAAGTTAATAGAAGCCAATTTTAAAGAAAATAAGGATTCTAGTAAGTTGTGGATAGGGTATAAGCTGTTTTTTGAGCTTATGAATGATTCAAAATTTTATACTGAAGTTACAGAGTCAGCGATTAGTTCTACCAAAAGAAAATATAAAGGTCTAAAGTTAAAAGTAACTACAGATGAATATCAACTTCACTTTGGATAATATTATTGTATTGTTTTTGTAAATACTCACAAAATCTTTTTATTGAGAAATATTAAAATGGTAAGTTAAGTTGGGAATAGTTTATGTTGATGTGTTAGAGCTTTAAAAAATACGATTCACAATATATGTTCCTTCTAGAAAATAAGTATTATTGAGCAAGTTGGGGATGTGAAACAAAGCTGAATAGAAGTCGAGAATATTTGGGTTTAATATGTTTTAGCTATCCCTATAAATGATTATAGGTGGCAAGTCTATTTAATTTTTTAAAATATTATTTTTAAAAATTATCAGCATCGAGCATACAAAATTAATCATTTAATTTATATTAATATTGATTTTGTTTTATTAAGAAAATATTGTTAATGGTGTTTGTATTGTCAAATTCCAATGCGTTCCTGAATTGTTTTTAACTTTATTTTTGCTTTATGATAAATAAAATATTTAAAACACTATTCATGTAAATAAGTATGCTGCTCTAATCAGCATAAAAAATTATATTTATCGTATATTTTAGAGGTGAGTTATGCTGAATTTTGATAAGAAAATTCTAAGTTTGTGTTGTGCTGTTGCTTTAGGTTTGGTTGGTTGTGCAACAAATCAACAACCTAAAGTAGATTCGCATGCAGTCGCGACTAATGTTGCTTTGTTAGATCGTCCTTATCAAGTTGAACAGTTATCAGAAGCAGGCTCAATTAAAGTACTTAATTACCACATGCCCAATGTAAATGGTAAAACAGTAGAAACCTCTGCTTTGGTTTTATTTCCGCAAACACCAAAGCCAAAAAACGGTTATAAAGTTGTTGTTTGGTTACATGGTACTTTAGGTGTATCAAACGATTGTGCACCAACAGAAAATAAATTAAATGCGCGTTTTAAAAATCCACTAGCAATAAGCTTACTTCAAGCGGGTTATGTAATTGTTGCACCAGACTATGAAGGTTTGGGTGGAGAAGGGATCCATCCATACTTGAATATGGATAGTGAGGCAAAATCGAGTATATATGCAGTAAAAGCTGCGCACCAAAAATATAAAAATTTGCTTAGTCCAGAATGGATGTCTGTAGGTCAGTCGCAAGGTGGACAAGCATCACTTGCAACAGCTGAGTATATTGCAAAGAATCCTGATCCAAATTACAAAGGCGCAGTAGCTGCAGCACCAGCTTCAAATTTAGATAAAATTATTTTTGAAATTGCACCTCAAGCATTGGCAGCTGCTGAGAAAAAGGAAAAATTGGCGGGCTTAAATGTTGATCAGCGTGAGCATGGGTCAATTCATGCTTTAGCGACATTATTATCTTATGCTTCATTTTATGGTATTGGAATTCAGGCACAACATTCTGATTTTGACTACTTAAATGTTTTTCCAGCGGATCGTGTTAAAAATATTGCTAAACTTTCAGCAGGTACAAATGGTCAAAATGGTTTATGTCTAGAAAGTAATAATGCGAATAAACCTGAAAAAGGAGTGCGTTATCATTTCATTCAAGATATAAAACATTTCTTAAAAGAAAATCCAACCAAGAGCATTACAGACTATCCGACTTTAAATAGCAAAGTATTTTATAGTAGCCCTGAGTTTGTTGAAGCTGTGAAAGGCAGTAATCCTGGTTCTGTTAAAATTGATGTGCCTTTGATGATTATTCAGGGAACGGAAGATATGGCAGTTCCGTACTATATGACTGAAAAAATTAAAAATGAGTATGTCGCTTTAGGTAGTGATGTGCAGTTTATTCCTGTAAAAGGTGCAAGCCATTCAGAAGCGATTGTGCAAGAAAATCAGCGTTTAGTTAACTTTATTCAAGCAAATATGCCTGCAAACTAGTACTGTAGGTATTTGGGATGTTATTTAAATATGCTGATTTAAATAACAAGGAAATATATTTTGCTCAAACGCTTGTGTGAGGTTTGAGCAATTTTTATTTCATCGACTAAAATGATACTTAGATACTCTATTTAAGGATAAAAATAATAAGCTCAACAATGCTTTTAGTATGATGAGCGTGATACATAGAATGAAGTATTTATATTTTTCGTGGCGATTATCATATCAGACAGCGGTTATATATCTTTCCAAATCCCTTTATAATACTCACCAATTTGATGAAAGCCATAAACTAAAAGTGGCTAAATCACATCTTTTTTAAGTCAAACTCATTTATTTGAATAGGCTTAAGTTACAAAATTTAAATTTTTATGTGTCTATGCAGGCATATAGAAATATTTAGGTGCATGCATGGAAATAAAGGTTAATTATCTCGACAATCTTCGACAAGAAGCAAAGTTCGATGATTTTACAGTAATCGCCGATCAACCAATCCGCTATAAAGGGGATGGTTCAGCACCAGGTCCATTCGATTATTTTCTTGCTTCATCTGCATTATGCGCAGCATATTTTGTAAAAGTGTATTGTGCTGCGCGCGATATTCCTACAGATAATATTCGTTTATCTCAAAATAATATTGTTGACCCTGAAAACCGCTATAAACAAATTTTCAAAATTCAGGTCGAATTACCTGCCGATATTTCAGAAAAAGATCGTCAAGGGATTTTACGTTCAATTGATCGTTGTACGGTTAAAAAAGTCATTCAAACAGGTCCCGAATTTGTTATTGAAGAAGTAGAAAGCATTGATGCAGATGCTCAAGCTTTGCTTATGCCAAGTCTAACTTCTGAAAATAGTACCTATATTTTAGGTAAAGATAAGCCATTAGAAGAAACCATTGCCAATATGTCTGCAATTTTGGCAGGTTTGGGTATGAAAATTGAAATCGCATCTTGGCGTAATATTGTGCCAAATGTGTGGTCGCTTCATATTCGAGATGCTCAGTCGCCAATGTGCTTTACCAATGGTAAAGGCTCAACCAAAGAAAGTGCTTTGGCATCTGCCTTAGGTGAGTTTATTGAACGCTTAAACTGTAACTTCTTTTATAACGATCAATTCTGGGGTGAGGAAATTGCCAATGCAGAATTTGTTCATTATCCAGATGAAAAATGGTTCCAACCAGGTCCAAATGGTGAATTACCAAAAGAAATTTTAGATGAATACACTTTAGAGATTTATAATCCTGAAGATGAACTATTAGGTACGCATTTATACGATACCAATTCAGGCAATACAGCACGTGGTATTTGCTCATTACCATTTGTACGTCAGTCAGATAATGAAACAGTTTATTTCCCATCAAACTTAATTGAAAACTTATACCTTTCAAATGGGATGAGCGCAGGAAATACACTTGAAGAAGCTCAAGTTCAATGTCTGTCTGAAATTTTTGAACGTGCTGTAAAACGTGAAATTTTAGAAGGCGAACTCACCCTTCCAGATGTTCCTGAAGACGTTTTAGCGAAATATCCTAGTATTGTGGAAGGTATTAAAGGCTTAGAAGAGCAAGGTTTTCCTGTATTGGTGAAAGATGCTTCTTTAGGTGGTCAGTTCCCTGTAATGTGCGTAACGCTCATGAATCCACGTACAGGAGGTGTATTTGCTTCATTTGGTGCACATCCTAAACTTGAAATTGCGTTAGAACGCAGTTTGACGGAATTGCTACAAGGTCGTAGTTTTGAAGGTTTAAATGATCTTCCAAAACCAACCTTTAGCTCAAATGCGGTAACGGAACCAAATAACTATGTAGAACACTTTATCGATTCTAGTGGTGTGGTGTCTTGGCATTTCTTCAGTGCAAAATCGGACTACGAATTTGTAGAATGGGATTTTTCAAGTGAAGGTGAAAATGCCAATAAAGAAGAAGCAGCTACATTATTCTCAATTCTTGAAGAAATGGGCAAAGAAACCTACATGGCGGTGTATCAGCATTTAGGTGCAACGGCTTGTCGTATTTTAGTACCCGATTATTCTGAAATTTATTTAGTAGAAGATTTAGTTTGGGATAATACCAACAAAGCGCTTTTATTCCGTGAAGATATTTTAAATATTCACCGTTTAGATGATGAGCAGTTAGAAGCTTTGGTTGAGCGTTTAGAAGAAGTTGAAGCAGATGATTATACCGACATTGTAACGCTCATTGGTATTGAGTTTGATGATAATACGGTATGGGGACAGCTCACAATTCTTGAGCTTAAATTGCTCATTTATATTGCATTGCAACAGTTTGAAGAAGCAAAAGAGTTGGTCGAAACTTTCCTTCAATACAATACAAATACAGTTGAACGTGGTTTGTTTTATCAGTGTATGAATGTTGTCTTAGAAGTGGAATTAGATGATGAATTAGACCTAAATGATTTTGAACCAAATTTCCGCCGTATGTTTGGTGATGAGCGTATGGATGCTGTGATTGGGTCAATGGAAGGAAGCATTCGTTTCTATGGTTTAACGGAAACTAATATGCAACTTGAAGGTTTAGAGCGTCATTTACGTTTAATTGATAGCTATAAGAAATTACATGCAGCACGTGCAAAATTTGTTGCTGTCTCTTAATTTTTAGATTGTAAGAGTCTAAATAAAAAAAGCTCCTAAATAGGGGCTTTTTTATTCCTTAAATGACATTATTTTTTAAATGAATTTAATTAATTAAAATTATGATAAGATGAGATAAATTCACATAAAGTGTAATATGGATAGGATCACTGAATGCTAGAAATTCGTCATTTAAAAACGCTAGCAGCATTACGAGAGCATGGTTCATTGGTTGCTGCTGCAAGTGACTTGTGTTTGACACCATCTGCAATCTCACATCAACTTAAAGAGTTAGATCAGTGGTATGGCGTAGAGGTTGTAAACAGACGTAGTCGTCCTGTGACGTTTTCAAATGTTGGGCAAAGGTTATTGAAATTGGCAGATGATATTCTGCCGCAAATTCAGCTCACACAATCTGATATTACTCGAATCGTTCATGGACAAACAGGACGCATTATTTTCTCATCTGAATGTCATAGTTGTTTCGATTGGTTAATGCCACTGTTAAATCAATATAGACAACAATATCCAGATGTAGATCTAGATTTTGCTTCAGGTTTTGAAGCCAATCCGCATGAATTATTACAAAATGCAGAGTTTGATTTGCTCATTACCGCAGATCCAATTGAACTGAAAGGTATTGAATATTTTCCTATTTTTGAATATGAATCTCGTTTAGTGCTTTCAAATACGCATCCTTTGGTTCGGGCAGAAAATATCACAGTGAAAGAATTGGCAGAAGAAACGCTCATTACTTATCCAGTAGATAAGCACCGTTTAGATATTATGGCAAAGCTGTTTCTTCCTGCGAATATTATGCCGAAAGCTATTCGTACTACAGATTTGACGCAAATGTTAATTCAACTTGTTGCAAGTGGGCGAGGTATTGCTGCATTACCCGATTGGGTGGTGAATGAGTATGAACAAAAAGGATGGGTGACTTCTAAGCGTTTAAACTGCGTATCTGAGATTGGTTTACGCCGTACTTTATATGCAGGATTTAGAACAGATGAAAAAGATAAGAGCTATTTTGAGGGTTTCTTAAAGCAACTTGAGAAGTTTTCACAAAAGCGCAATCACTATTACTCATCTTAAGGGTATTGAGGTTGCAGTAAATGCTATAAAAAGAAAATCATAAGGCAGATGTTTTATGATTTTCCAATTAAAAGCGAGAGAATGCCTGCTGCAATTAAAGGACCAACAGGTACGCCACGCAATAATGCGACACCTGCAATAGTACCAATAAGTAAGCCTGCAACAACATTGGGTTGATGTGTCATTAAGCTAACGCCACGTCCACCTAACCAAGCAACAAAAAGCCCAATTGCTACAGCAACTAAAGACTTCCAGCTCATAAAAGATTGTAAAATGGCTTCCCCTGAAATTTTGCCACTCGCAATGGGGGTTAAAACACCAATCGTTAAAATAATAATACCAATGTTTAAACCATGCGCTTGCAAATAAGGAAAGAATTCACTTAAAGGGGTAATTTTAAATACGATGAGAACCCCAGCTGCAATGGTTACAGCAGAGTTATGGCTGAAAATGCCACATGCTAATAATATAAGTAAAACAATTAAGTTTAGATCTAAATGAGACAGCATAAAAATAGTTTAGGCTTTAAGTTGAAATTGAATTGTAGCCGTTTTTAACTAAGGAAGTTGTATTGTTGTGGAAAGATAAGATTAAAAAATTATTTCGGTATAAAATGCTCAAAATTTTATGTTGATGTACGTTTAGGTGTTGATTATGTTTTTAGAGAAAATGCTGCAGTCACAGGGTTTTGGTGCACGAAAACATTGTCAGCAACTTATTAAAAATGGTGCTGTGTCAATAAACGGTGTTGTGGTTAATCATCCTAAAGAAAAATTAAAACTCGATAATTTAGAATTTGAAGTTTACCAACAGAAATATACTTACCGAGAGAAAGTGTATATTGCACTCAATAAGCCTAAAGGCTATGAATGTTCTCATCAGGCGACGCATCATTTTAGCGTGTTCGATTTATTTGATGATATTTTGTTAAATCGTGGTATTCAGTGCGTTGGTCGTTTAGATCAAGATACGACAGGTTTATTGCTATTAACTGATGATGGTCAATTTCTTCAAGCATTAACTCATCCTAAAAAGCATGTACCTAAAGTGTATAAAATGTTAACCGCAGATGAAATTACAAATGAGCAAATCCAACAATTAGAAGCAGGGGTAGAACTGCGTAATGAAACAGGTATTTTTGCAGCGACAGATGTTATGCGTTTAAGTTCAAATGAATTGCAAATGACAGTTCATCAAGGTGTTTACCATCAAGTGAAGCGCATGCTTGCTGCTGTGGGAAATAAAGTTGAAAGTTTACACAGACAGCAAATTGGGCAATTTGATTTGGGTGGTATTGCAGAAGGTGAATGGATTTATTTGACGGAAACACAAATTAAACTTGCTAAGCAAAGAGATGAATAATCTGTGGATTACGTTGTTATTTGAAACTAGATATGAAAATCTAATAATAGAAAATATGGAGGGTTCAGAATAGTTCTGAATTACTCCATGTATGAAATTTCTCGATAGATAACGTGCAATAAAAATAATATGAGAAAAATTGTAAAATAAGCCAGTATTACACTTTGTCAGAATCGCCTAATAAAGCATTCAGCTCTTCAAATAGATCACTGTCATCATCATCTAACATAAGTTCATGATTATTTGCAGATGTACCATTGGTAGCATCTTGTTCTGAAGTTTTTTGTTCTTGCTTTAATTTTCTCAACTTAATGAGTTGTTCAAGATTGATGTTCTGATTTTCAATAGAAAAGGGGATAGATTTAGTTAATACGACTTGTTTAAAAAACAAGCGTACCGCTTGAGCTGGCGTAATCCCTAGCTGCTTAAATACAGCAAATGCTTGCTTCTTTTCTTGGGAATCTAGGCGAATTTGATAAACTTCAGTTTTTCTCATGATTTTTTTAAACATTAAACTACTTAAATTTTATGCGTTTATTGTAAAGGAACTTAGTGTAATTTCAATAAATATACAGGATTTATTTTTATACACTGTAATGACAGTAAAATTACAATGTAAGCTCAAAGTGAGACTTAAAGTTCATTTGTGTGAATAATATAGGATCTATAAAGGATATTTCTTTAGCTAAAAGCTGTAGTGGTTGAGAAAAGTCTGCATCATCTTTATGTTTTAATGTGGGATAAAATGGGTCATTTTTAATTGCAATATCAAGTGAGTTTAAATGAACGCGTAGTTGATGCTGTTTACCTGTTTTGGGTTGTAATTGGTATTTTGCCCACTTGTTATTATGTTCTATAAGTTGAATATCAGTTTCGCTATTTGGAATGCCATCAACCGTCTTCATTGTATAAAATGGTTCGCCTTTTTCCATGCGCAATTGAATATTTAATGGAAAATTGAGTTCTTTGTTATAGGGTGCAATAGCATGATATGTTTTTTGGACATTACGCTCTGCAAACATTTGTTGATAGATCCCTCGGTTTTCAGCTTTTTTAGAAAATAAAACTACACCTGCTGTTTCTCGATCTAAACGATGAATAGGCGTTAAAAGTTCGTTATTTGTTTGTTTTTTTAAACGAACTAAAAGTGTTTCCTGAACATATTTTCCTGTAGGGCTCATGGTTAAAAAATGTGGTTTATCGACCACAAGTAAATGTTCATTTTCAAATAAAATTTGATGCTCAAAAGGCACATGAATTTCGTGCGTCAAAAAACGGTAATAAAACACATGAGATTCTGCAATATATGTTGAATCTATTGCGAGTTGATTACCTGAAGCATCGTAAACTAAACCATCTGTAAAGCGTTGTTGCCATTCAATAGATGAAATATGTTGGAATTCTTGGCATAAATATTGAAAAACACTGATCGGGCTAGGTTTAATTTTAGGTAAAAAAGCCTTGCTTGCGCTCACGCCATTGATCATGGGTGGTGAGAATTCGAGAGTTTTCATCATTTTGGCATTAAACTATTTGGGTTTGGTTAAAATATAATGTATTAAAATTATACATTTCGCTTCGTTTACATAGGCTTTAAAGCGGTGCGATGCTATCATAATTATTCTTTTGTTTCATATCGTGAGTATTATGCAGTATTCATTTAATTTACAGCTTAATAGTGAAAATGATACCCAAAATTTAGCACAAATTTTGGCAGCCCATTTTAACAAAGGTGTGGTTTATTTGATTGGTGATTTGGGTGCGGGTAAAACCACGCTCACGAGATACTTACTACAAAGTATGGGGCATCAAGGTTCTGTGAAAAGTCCAACATATACATTGGTTGAGCCTTACAGTATTTCAGGTAAAGATGTTTTTCATTTCGATTTATATCGGTTAAATGATCCCTATGAATTAGAGTTGATGGGTATTCGTGATTATTTAGAAACTGAAAATGCGTTATTTTTATTTGAATGGCCATCAAAAGGTGGTGAAGAAATTCCTGAAGCAGAACTTGTTATTAATATTGAAAAGTCTGAGGATGAATTAACACGTATCGTGACTCTTACATCATCGTCTTCTGAATTACAACAAGCCTTAGAGAGTGCTTTTAAGCATGCGTGATGAATTAAGCGTACGTCGTATTCGAACATTAGACCCTGCATTAGCCAACCAAATTGCAGCAGGTGAAGTGATTGAACGCCCTGCATCGGTAGTGAAAGAATTACTTGAAAATGCTATTGATGCTGGAGCAACGGAACTCACTATTCGTATTGAGCAAGGCGGAAGTACGCTTATTGAAATTATGGATAATGGCAAAGGGATTCATCCCGATGATTTATCTTTGGCGGTTATGCGTCATGCGACAAGTAAAATTCAAACCTCGGAAGATTTACATGCAATTGTAAGTTTAGGCTTCCGTGGAGAGGCACTTGCTTCTATAGCTGCAGTTTCTCGCTTAACTTTAACCAGTAGTCAAAATGATGAGGGTATTGGTTATCAAGTTGAAGTGAATGGAACAGCCTTTGATCATCAAGAAATTCAGGCTATTGCAACGCCAAAAGGCACACATATTCGTGTACAAGATTTATTTTTTAATGTACCTGCACGTCGCAAGTTTTTAAAAAAACCAGGTACCGAATTTAGCCATATTGAAGAAATCGTTCGACGCTTAGCTCTAACACACTTTGATATTCGATTTGTGCTTGAGCATAACAGCTCGATCAAATTGAATTTACCTATCGCAGATAGTGGTGAATTACGTTATCAACGAGTTCAGCAGTTACTGGGGCGTCAATTTACTGAAAATGCATACTGGATTGATTCAGATAGTATTTCAATGCGTTTAACAGGTTGGTTGGGGCATCCGTCGGATGCTCGCTCACAAGCAGATTTACAATATGTATATGTGAATGGGCGTATTGTGAAAGATAAAACAATCTCTCATGCGCTTCGTATGGCTTATGATGGAATTTTGCATGGGCATCAACATGCTGCATATTTGTTGTTTTTAGAAGTAGAACCTGAAAATATTGATGTTAATGTGCATCCGACAAAACATGAAATTCGCTTTTTAAATCAGCGTGAAGTACATGAGTTTGTACGTCATTATGCAAAAAATACATTAGCTCAATTTCAAACGGCTACGGCAGATTTATCATCTGCTATGAAATTAGATGCTGCTGAACAAGCACAACCTTACCAAGTTCAACCTCGTTATCAAGAACAATTCGATTTACATAAGTCTGTTGTTGAGCCACAACAATATTCAGCTGTGCAAGCACCTACTGATTTATTGACAGAGTTTAATGCAAGTCGACCAACAGTAAATTATGCAACACACATGCGTGAACCATATTCAGGTTCTCAGCAACTGAATAATGTACTTAAAACCTATTTAGCACCATTACGTGAAAATATAGATCAAATATCCTCAGATCAAGCATTGAGTAATTTTGACGCATCACCAAAGGTCGATGAACATCCTTTGGGTATTGCTATAGCTCAATTACACGGGATTTATATTCTTGCTCAAAATACTGAAGGCTTAATTATTGTTGATATGCATGCAGCTCATGAGCGTATTGTATTGCAACAAATGAAATCTGCTTGGGATAAGCCAGAGTTTTGGACATCGCAACAATTGCTTATTCCTAAAATTATTAGTATTAGCCGCATGCAAGCCATGCGTATTGATGATTTAAAAGAACAGCTTGCACGTTTAGGGCTAGAAATAGATCAATATGGTGATAATCAAGTCATTGTTCGAGGGGTTCCTGCAATTTTACATAAGGCGGACTTTGAATCACTTGTTCCTGAGTTATTAAATGATTTAGATCCAAATGATGAAGCACAGGCTTTGTTACAAAAGCGAGATCAAATTTTGGCAGGAATGGCATGTCATAGTGCGGTACGAGCACATAGATTGTTAAGTCTTTCTGAAATGAATGCATTGCTTCGTCAAATGGAGCAAACAGAATTTGCAAGTCAATGTAATCATGGGCGTCCAACTTGGCGTGCTTTTCCATTGGCTCAACTAGATAAACTTTTTGCTCGAGGAGAGTAGCTGTACATGTCAAATCAATTGCCGGTCATCAATTTAATGGGACCAACTGCAAGTGGTAAAACCGCTTTGGCATGTGAGCTATATGAGAAGGGTGGTTTTGAGCTTATTTCTGTCGATTCTGCGCTTGTTTATCAAGATATGGATATTGGTACAGCAAAGCCTACAAAAGCCGAACAGGAGCAATATCCGCACCATCTGATCGATATTATTTCTCCTCTAGAAGTTTATTCTGCCGCGCAATTTGTAGATGATGCTTCATTGTTAATTGACCAAATACACGCGAAAGGTAAAACACCTATATTGGTAGGTGGAACAATGCTTTACTTCAAAGCTTTACTTGAGGGATTGTCGAGTAATTTGCCTGATGCAAATCAAGATATTCGAGATGAAATTGAAGAAAAGGCAGCACTTGAAGGTTGGGATGTTGTATATGCAGAATTGTGTGCTATAGATCCTTTAGCAGGTGAAAAATTCAATGTAAGTGATAAACAGCGAATTATTCGAGCATTGGAGGTTTATAAGTTAACAGGGCAACCTATTACGCAATTACAAGCAGAACAACCTAAAAATTTACCATATCGTTACAATTTTCATAACTACGCGTTGATGCCTGATCGTGTAGAATTGCATAAGCGAATAGAGCAAAGATTGAAAATAATGTGGGATATCGGTTTTTTGAGTGAGGTTGAGGCCTTAATTGAAAAATACGATTTAAATGAAAATTTACCCTCAATGAGATCTGTAGGATATCGCCAAGTATTAGAATTTCTAAAAAATGGTGATGAATCTCACACTAAGGTGACCGAGATGGAGGATAAATCCTTATTTGCGACACGACAACTTGCAAAACGTCAATACACTTGGTTACGTTCTTTGCAAAAAACGCATAAAATTCAAACATTCTGTACAGTAAAGCAAGCACAAGAAGACTTGCGAAACTTTTATGATTAAAGCAGAATTTACACCACTGTCTTTTTTATAATTTTTAATTGAAAAATAAAGACAGTTTTTTGCGCTGATATTTTTAAAATTTTTGGAGTTATAACATGTCTAAAGGTCAAACGTTACAAGATCCGTTCTTAAATTCTCTCCGTAAAGAACGTATTCCAGTTTCTATTTTTCTTGTAAATGGTATTAAATTACAAGGTCATATTGAGTCATTTGACCAATACGTTGTTTTATTGAAAAACACAGTAAGCCAAATGGTTTACAAACATGCAATTTCTACAGTTGTTCCTGCGCGTAATCCACGTCCTGCTGGTGCTCCTGCTGGTGCTCAAGGTGGCGCTGCTGGCTTCGGTGGTCAACAAGGTGGTGCTGGCTTCGGTGGTCAAGGTGGCTTCGGTGGTCAAGGTGGCTTCGGTGGTCAAGGTGGCTTTGGCGGTCAAGGCGGCTTCGGCGGTCAACAAGGCGGCTTCGGCGGTCAACAAGGCGGCTTTGGTGGTCAAGGTGGCTTTGGTGGTCAAGGTGGCTTTGGTGGTCAAGGTGGCTTTGGTGGTCAAGGTGGCTTTGAAGCTGGCGAAACTAAATTTGATGATGTTCAAGAAGACGACAACAATCGTTAATTCTTGAATTGTAAAAAAGCCTCTCGATTGAGAGGCTTTTTTATGTCTAGAGCAAACTTAAATCAAAACATAGCTACGATAATGAAGCTATGTTTAGGAGAATTTAGTTTATTTTCCATTGTTCTTACGGTCTAGACTTGGATCTTTAATATCAACAAAGGCATTGTTACGTACCTCTCTTAACCAGCTATCTAATTCTGTATCGTACTGGCGTTCTCCAAGAATTTGGCGTGCCATGCGTTCTTGATATTGTTGAGTCATGTCTTGTTGACGTGTATCAGTGACCTCTAGGATATGCCAACCAAATTGAGTTTGGAATGGTTCGCTAATTTGACCCTTTGGAGTGTTTTTCATTTTCGCTTCAAATTCTGGAACCATTACGCCAGGTGTTACCCAGCCAAGGCTACCACCATCACGTGCAGAACCTGTATCATTTGAGAAGGTTGAAGCGAGTACAGCAAAATCTTCCCCTGCTTTTAAACGCTTATAAATGCTATCAATACTTTGTTTAGCATTTTCAGGGCTAACCACTTCTGATGGTTGAATAAGGATGTGTCGTGTTTGGTATTGAGGAACGATTGCTTTTTGTTCGCTGGATTTTCGATCAACCAGTTTTAAGATATGAACACCATCTTGAACTGTGATTAGATCTGTTGTTTGTCCAACATTAAGAGGGCTAACACGGGCTGCTAGTTCGGCAGGGATGTTCGATAAGCTCCTAAAGCCCATATCTGCGCCATCAACTTTTGTATCATTTTTTGAAAACTGTTTAGCAATAGCATTTACATCATTGTTATTGCTTAGTTCTTGGCGAACTTGTTGGGCAACACTCTGAAGATCGCCAGAACCTGAAATACGCATGTGAAGTACATGGACTTGGTTTCCAAGAGCAGCTTGTCCTTGAGGTGTTTTTAAAAAGTTTGCCACATCTTTGTCGCTAATTTTAATGCGTGACATAACAACTTGTTGGCGTAAAGTGCTGATTGCCAACTCTTCTGCAATACGACTACGAATTGCAGCATATGTACCTGGATGTTGAGCATCTAACTTTTGTTGGAATGCTGCTAAGCTTTTAATACCAGACTGACCTGCAACACTAAGAACAGCATCATTTAAAGCTTTTTCATCTGGTTTGACGTTATAGCGTGCAACTTGTTCAAGTTGAGCTTGACGAATAATCAGTTGTTCTAAAGCTTGTTGTTCTAGAACTTGTTGAGGAGGTAGTTCTTGTTTTTGTGCTTGAAAGCGACGTTGAATTTCAGCGACACTTTGAGCTAAATCACTTCTTAAAATAATATTGTTGTCGACGACAGCAACAACCTCATTTGAGTTTTGAGCAAATACAGGTGCTGCAAATGAAATACTGATCGCAAGTGCACTTGCTTTAAATAATGATTTTATCTTTGTCGTCTTCATTAACGTTGTGTCCAAGATTGATTTACTTTATTAAATCCTAAAATACGGCTTTCTAGTAAAGATGCAAGTTTATTATTGAAACTACCTAGACCTTTGAAGGTTAGCTCGGCCATTACAGCGCGATTTGGTTTCACATCAGGTAAATTTACATTGTCTAGATCGTTGTAGTATGAGCGACCGTAAACAGAGATACCCCAACAGCAAGATTCGTAGTTAATCCCTAATAGTAGATCGCGCGTAACACGATTATCAATATCGTATTGCGCATGACCTAAAATACGCCAATTATTGTGAATAGGTTGCGCGAAGGATGCGACTACTTGATCGTATGCATATTGTTGGTCACCCAACTGTTTGCGATTGATATAACCTAAACTATAAAGTTGACCATTGTCGTTGCTGTAGTATGAGTAGATGCTTTGTTGAGCACTATCACCATTGGCTAGCCAAGTTCCATTTGCACTTACATTAAAGTTTTGTGTGATTTGGCTAGAAAGGCTAACAACGGGCCCTGTACGTTTTTGAGTATCAAATTGATCGTATGTATTGCTTAAAATTACCCGACGATCTTCAAAAAAGAAGCTTTGCCCGACACTTGCACGTAAGCGCTCTAAGCCAACCTCATCGAATATGCTATAACTTACACCTAAAGATGCGAAGTTGTTGTCTTCTAGACGGTCGTGACCATAGAAGCGGTTAGGACTAAATAGTTGATCATAACCAAGCGAGGCAGAAATGGAGTCGAAATTTGGATTTCCATCTTGATTTTTGTATGGTGCATAAGCATAGAATGCACGAGGGGTAATAGTTTGTAGGTATTTACCTTCTTTTTGGAAAATAAGTCCCGTATCTAATGTAAATTGAGGAACAGTTACAGAAATACTTTGGCTATCGCTTGTTGTGTTATTTCGCTCTTTCGTATCTTTATCGAAAAATGTGCTGATGTTACGAATAGATGCTGCTGGGCGAATATAAGACCATTGGTTGCTGTAGTTGTAACGAACAGTAAAATCATTATAAATACGTGTACCGCTTGGTTCAACAGCGTCAAACGCTGAAGCGTCTGAAATATCTTTCTTGAAGTAAGCTGTATCGTTATTAAACTCGACTTGGAAGCCCTGAGGGTTGCCTGTTTTGTAGTTGAGTAAAAATTGCGGCAAACGAGCATAAGGACGATCGACATCGAGAACACTACGATCAAGTGTTTGGAAATCTTCTACTTTAAGTTTTGCTTTTAAGCCTGGAATACCATTGTTATAGTTCAGTTCCCAAGCACGGCGTAAATTTAAATTTGTACGTGAATCTGGACTGCTATTTAAATCAGAGAAATAGTCTTTATCTGAAGCGTAGTTATATTCAGCTTTGGTTGAAAACTGGTTGTTAATTTGCCAGAAATGTTCAAAGTGAAATTCTTTACGATCTTTGTCATCGTATTTCTTATCTGAACCGAGGAATCCACCACTTAATAAACCAGAGCCGAAATTCTCTGTTAAGTAACGAAATTGTCCTTGGAGCATACTACCACGATCACTTAGGTAACGAGGTGTAATCGTGGCATCGTAATTAGGCGCGAGGTTTAAGTAAATAGGAACAGCAAGCTCTAAACCGCTATTATTTGCAAAGCCAAAACTAGGGGTTAAAATACCTGTCGTGCGGCGGTCATCAATTGGGAAATTGAAATAAGGCACAGCCATTACGGGTACATTTTTTACGTACAGCTTTGTACCTCTTGTTTCACCACGACCAGTTGCCTGATTGAGTGTAATTTCTTTGGCTTTAATATTCCAAGTTGGTGATTCACCTGGTGGGCAGGTTGTGTAACTTGCGTTGTTAAGTACGGTAATATTGTTAGATGTTCTTTCAATTTTTTCTGCACTACCATGCGCATGCTGTGTTTCTGAAATATATAAGCTATTACTTAAATCACCTTGTTGGCTTTTTAAGTTGTAGTTAATTTCATCACTTTTAGATAGCAAACCACCTTGCGCCATTTGAACATTACCTTTTGCATGTGCAAAAGTTTGTGTTTTATCAATAGTCACTTCATTGGCATTAATTAAACGACCTTGTTGTTCAATAACAACGTTGCCTTCTAATATAGAATCGCCATTAGGGTTGTAGTGTCCATAGTCAGCAGTAATCGTTGAATTATCGGTGCTTGTATCACCTGTTTTTGTTTCAGGTGTGATGGGTGTAATCCAAGTACCTTTACAAAAAGCAGAACTTGGTTTGCCACCTAACCTTTGCTGAGCTTCAGGTGAAGACTTATCTACATAATATTGTTCAAAAAATTGTTGACCTGGATAAACGTCTTTTATTGCAGTTTTTAATTGTTCATTTGTCGAAGATGATGTGCTATCTACTGATGAAGCATAACTCGTGACAGTACTGCCACATAAAAGGGTTAAGATCGCAGTCGCTAAAGGATTAAATTTAAACTGATGCTTCATTTGTCTCATTAACCAAGAGTGCTTAATCGCAATTAATTATTGTTGCATCATAGAGAAAAAGTTTATAAGTAGCTACACTTAAGACTTCAAAAAAACTCTGCCTGTCTTAGAATTTATTGCAAATGAATATACAACGCGAACAATTGATACAATCATGGATTACATCTGTACTCGGTTCAGATCAATTTGAAATTAATTATTTAGCAGGCGATGCAAGCTTCCGTCGTTATGCACGAATCCATTTTAATAATAAATCATTTATGCTCATGGATGCACCACCTGATAAAGAAGATTGTGCACCTTTTGTGACAATAGATGAGTTTTTCCATGAAAATGGAGTACGAGTACCGCAAATTATTTTCAAGGATATTACTCAAGGCTTCTTATTGCTAGAGGATTTTGGTGATGTATTACTTTCTACATTGCTAAATGATGCCACTGTAGATACCTATTATGAACAGAGTTTTAAACAGTTAATCCAATTACAGCAAATAGATGGATCAGCCAGTTTTCCTGAATACTCTTACGAAAAACTGATTTCTGAAATGGAGTTGTTAACAGATTGGATGCTTCCATCTTTACAAATTAAACCAACTTCAGATGAACTTGCGCTAATTAAGCGAACGTTTGCAATTTTAGCTAATGCTGCTGTGGCTCAACCACAAGTGATTGTTCATCGTGATTATCACAGTCGTAATTTAATGAAAGTTGAGGGCGAAACAGACCTTGGTGTTATCGACTTTCAAGATGCTGTGATTGGTGCAGATACTTATGATTTGATATCAATTACACGTGATGCATACGTGCAATGGAATGCAGATCGTGTTTACTCATGGTTTAAAGTTTTTTATGACATGTTGCCAGAAGCATCTAAAGAAAATCGTGATTTTGAACAATTCAAAAAAGATGCAGACATGATGGCAATTCAGCGTCATCTTAAAATTTTAGGCATTTTTGTTCGATTATTTGAGCGTGATGGAAAATCTGGATATTTGAAAGACTTACCGCGTGTTATGTGGTATTTAATTGAGGAAAGTAAAGCATACGATGAGTTAAAACCATTTATGCAGTATATCGAAGAAAAAGTAATGTCTAAATTTGAAGAAAAATATGGCAAATATGAGGTTGTTGCATAAATGAAAGCGATGATTTTGGCCGCGGGATTGGGAAATCGTATGCGTCCATTAACGTTATATAAGCCAAAACCTTTATTAGAAGTTGGTGGGAAACCGCTAATTGTTTGGCATATAGAAAAGCTAAAAAGCATAGGGGTGACGGAAATTATCATCAATAGTGCTTGGTTAGCTGATGTGCTGATTGGTGCATTGGGTGATGGCTCTCAGTTTGGTGTGAATATTCGCTGGACACGAGAAGAAGAAGGTTTGGAAACCGCAGGCGGCATTATCAACGCTTTAGCATTATTAGGTGATCAGCCTTTTATTTTGGTGAATGGTGATGTTTGGACAACATTCGATTTTGCAGATTTACTTCAAGTGAATTTACAAGATGATTTGGCACATTTGATTTTAGTTGAAAATCCGACGCAGCATCCAAAAGGTGATTTCACGTTAAAAGATAATCGTGTTTATACTTTAGATCAGGACGTTGAGGGTGAAAACCTAACTTTTAGTGGTGTTTCTGTTATTGATCCTAAAATGTTTGATGGTTTAGAGCAGGGTAAGCGTCCGCTTGCGCCACTGTTGAAAGAAGCTATGTTAAATGGGCAAATTTCAGCTCAAAAAATGCAAGCAGCATGGGTGGATGTTGGAACGCCTGAGCGTTTAACTGCATTGGACTTACAAATCAGAGAGGGTGTTTTTGCTTAACTGAATATTCACTAAGCACATAATACTGTGTCTATTGGTATAAATCGGTATACTTCCACTTAATTTAATCGAGTTGTTATTTGCTATGCATACGTTTTATCAAGAATTGAAGCAAGGTAGTCAGGCTTTAGGTTTGGAGCTAAGCGAAGAAGCTTTAAATTTATTACTAAAATACCAAGATGCTTTGGTGTTGTGGAACAAAGCATATAATTTAACGGCAATTCGTGATCCGAAAGAAATGTTGGTTAAACATCTTTTAGATAGTTTAAGTATTTTAAAAGATTTACCACAGGGTCGCTTGCTCGATATTGGTACAGGTGGTGGTATGCCGGGCATGATTATTGCGTTATGTCAGCCTGAGCGCCAATGCGTACTTTTAGATTCGAATGGTAAAAAGATTCGTTTCTTAAAACAATTTATTGCAGATTTAAAACTACAAAATGTAATTGCAGTACAAACTCGTGTAGAAAATGAAGACAGTATTAACGAGTTAGGTATGTTCGATGTCATTACAAGTCGTGCATTTGCATCGCTTACAGACTTTGTAACGGCTTCAAAACCATTTATGCATGAGCAAAGTATCATTGCTTCAATGAAAGGTTTAATTCCAGAAGAAGAAATTATTGCTTTAAAAGATCAATTTAGTTGTGACATTATTGAGCTAAAAGTGCCACGTTTAGATGAGCAACGTCATTTACTAATTTTAAAGCAAATTTAAAAATTCAAAGGATTGGGGAAACTTATGGCGCAGATTATTGCGATTGCGAACCAAAAAGGTGGCGTAGGTAAAACCACGACTGCGGTAAACTTAGCTGCATCTTTGGCGGTATTAAAAAAACGTGTACTCCTTGTGGATATGGATTCTCAAGGTAATGCCACAATGGGTTCTGGCGTTCAAAAAAATGATTTACTTTATTCAGTAACTGATGTGTTACTTGGTGAAGTGCCTATTGAAACTGCAATTGCAAAATCTGAAGTTGGTTATAAAGTTTTAGGGTCAAACCGAGATTTGGCTGGCGTAGAGCTTGTTATTGCAGAACAAGAAGGTCGTGAATTTATTTTACGCAATGCATTAAAAGAAGTAGAAAACTCATTTGACTATATTATTGTCGATTGTGCGCCAAGTCTAAGCCTTATTACCGTGAATGCACTTACAGCAGTTCAGGGGGTGATGATTCCAATGCAATGTGAATATTATGCTTTGGAAGGTTTGGCCGATTTAACACAAACCATTGATCGAATTCAGCAAGCCTTAAATCCAAACCTAGAAATTATTGGCGTTTTACGCACAATGTATGATGCACGTAGCGCATTAACCAAAGATGTCTCTGAAGAATTATCACAATATTTTGGAAAAAAACTATACGATACGGTAATTCCGCGTAATATTCGTTTGGCGGAAGCTCCAGCTCATGGCTTACCAATTATCTATTTTGAAAAAAGTTCTAAGGGTGCGGTTGCATATTTAAATCTTGCAGCTGAGATGTTAAAGAAAAGCAAAGTCAAAAAAGGAAGTAAAGCATGACCACAAAAAAACGCGGATTAGCCAAGGGTCGTGGTTTGGATGCCTTACTTGGGTCAATCCAAAAAGAAAAATTGCAACTTGAAGCTCAATCGATCGATCATGGTCAGCTAAAACAAATTGATGTGCATTTGCTTAAGCGTGGTGAATACCAACCACGTCGTTTTATTAATGAGCAAGATTTACAAGAGCTAGCAGCATCTATTGAAAAACATGGTGTTATGCAGCCTATCGTTATTCGTCCTACAGAGGATGAAAAACATCCATACGAAATTATTGCAGGTGAACGTCGTTGGCGTGCAGCCCAACTTGCAGGTTTAACGGAAGTTCCTGCAATTGTTCGTGATTTAACGGATCAAGTTGCAATTGCTTTGGCGTTAATTGAAAACATTCAACGCCAAGATTTAAACCCAATTGATCAAGCGATGGCATTACAACGCTTTCATGATGAATTTGGTTTAAGTCATCAAGAAATTGCGGAAACTGTGGGTAAAGCACGTACTACGGTAAGTAACTTGTTGCGTTTATTGTCACTTGCAGATGCAGTGAAAGACTTTATGCAACAAGGCTTGCTTGATATGGGGCATGCACGTGCGATTTTGACGTTAAAAGCTAAAGATCAGTTAAAGGTTGCAGAAACTGTAATTGAAAAAAGTTTATCTGTACGTCAGACCGAACAATTGGTTCGTGAGCTGAGTGCACCTAAAGTAGAAAAACAGAAAGAAGAAGTTTCATATGATATTCAACAATTGTCTCAACAGTTATCTGAGCGTTTTAGTGCAGATGTGAAAATTGATTACAATAAGCAGGGTAAAGGAAAGCTTGTAATTAGCTATCATTCATTAGATGAATTAGATGGTATTTTAAATATCTGTTTATCTAAGTAATGAATGTTTTGTGATTTATTGGGGAAAAATAAATGTGGGAATTAGTAAAAGCGGGCGGATGGTTGATGCTGCCGTTGGTGTTATGCTCAATTTTTACCGTAGCTATTTCAATTGAACGCTTTCTTCGCTTAAAAAAATCGATCATTTTACCCAATGCTATTTTATTAAAAGTGGGGCAAAGCACGACAACAGTTGTGCAGCAATTAAAACAGTCTACCTCTTTACAAGAAAGTCCTTTAGGTCGTATTTTTTTGTCAGGTTATCAGAGTAGAAATCATTCCTCTGAATATGTACGTGCACAAATGGAAGCAACTGCATCTCAGGAAATTGGTTATTTAGAAAAGAATATTAACTTTTTAGGAACATTAAGTGCTGTTGCGCCATTGCTGGGTTTGTTGGGTACGGTTTTAGGTATTATTGAATCTTTTTTAATGATTGATGTTGGGTCGGCAAGTAATCCATCATTAATGATTCCAGGGATTTCTAAAGCATTAATTACAACTGCTGCAGGTATGTTGATTGCAATTCCAGCATTGTTTGCATATCGTTATTTTCAACGACTTGTACAAGAATTTATTGCAGAGTTAGAACAGCAAGCAACCTTGTTTCATGCGGGGCTTTTTGTTGAAAATAAAAAGCATGAAAACAATGATCAATCTGAATAAGGTGAGCTTATGAAATTTAAGCGTTCACAAGTTGAAGATATTCATATTAATTTAACGCCCATGATTGATTGTTTGTTATTTATTTTGGTTTTTTTATTGTTATCGACAACATTTAACCAAATGAGCCGAATGAATTTAACATTACCTGATGCACAAGGTGTTCCACCTAAACAATATGATCACAAAATTGAAGTTGTGGTTGATGCTTCGGGACATTATTCTGTGAATGGCCAAGCGCTTTCAACGAATGAGGCAGCAGACTTAAATACAGCAGTTAAACAAATTTCGAATGATCGTCGAGATTTAATGTTTATTATTGCTGCCGATGCCAAGGCAGCACATCAAGATGTGATACGTGTAATGGATGTTGCAGGTCAGCTTGGTTTTGTTAATATTAATATTAGTACAAAAGTACCAACCCGAGGTTATTAGTGAAGAAAGATCTTAAGATCTATCGTCGATTACTTAAATACTTAATCCCTTTTTGGGGTTTAGCTATTCTTGTGTTTATTGGTTTTACTTTAAGTGCGGCTACTGAAGTTGCTGTAGCAAAGCTTTTAGAAAAAATTATTAATGCAATTCAGCATCGAGATACGAGCTTTACTACAATTTTCCCATTGCTTGTTGTAGCTATGGTCTTCTTCCGTGGTTTGGGGCAATACATTGGTGGCTACTATACGGCAATGATTTCTCGGCACTTGGTCTACAATGTGAGACAAGAAGTCTTTGCAAAAATTTTACGTCTTCCGGCGCAGTATTTTTTAGATAATAGTAGTGGACATATCACAGCAAAAATTATGTTCAATGTTGAACAATTGACTGCTGCTACAACTGAGTCTTTAAGAACGGTCGTTCAACAAGGTTTAATTACAATTGGTTTACTCGGTTTCTTAATTTATACCAACTGGCGTTTAACTCTCTGTATTTTAATCTTTGCTCCACTTATTGGCTTACTTATTCGTAAAGCCGGAAAACGCATGCGTAAGTTATCTGTTCTTGTTCAAGACACTATGGGTGATGTTAACCATGTAGTTCAAGAAACGGTGAATGGTAATGTTGTTGTTAAAGGGTTTGGTGGTCAGACTTACGAGCATGAGCGCTTTAAATGGCACTCTATGGAGAATTTACGTCGTGGTTTAAAAATGACGGCAATTGCACAGCTGAATAGTCCAATTGTGCAACTTTGCATGGCATTTGCAATGGGGATTATTATTTGGATTGCGCTAAGACCAGAAATTTTACAAGATATTTCAGCAGGTGAGTTTGTGGCATATATTACCGCTGCTGGTATGTTAAGTAAGCCTGTTAAGGCTTTAACAGAAGTGAATGAAAAATTACAACGTGGTTTAGCTGCGGCACATTCTGTATTTGAGTTAATTGATATGGAAGAAGAAGATAATCAAGGAACTTTAAAACCAGAACTAAAAGGCAATGTGCAATTTGATCATGTAAATATGCAATATTCAGATGGATACGAGGCAATCAAAGATTTTTCACTTGATATTAAAGTGGGGGATACTGTTGCTCTAGTAGGTCGATCTGGTGCGGGTAAGTCATCGCTTGTTAATTTACTTGTTCGCTATCAAGAGGTATCTTCAGGCAGTTTAAAGTTAGATGGTATTGATATCCATGATATCGAGCTAAATTGTCTAAGAACACAAATTTCAATGGTAAATCAACAGGTTGTTCTTTTTAACCGGACAGTGCGTGAAAATATCGCTTACGGACAGTTGGAAGGTGCAAGTGATGAGGATGTTATTGCAGCAGCTAAGGCGGCTTATGCACATGATTTTATTATGGATTTGCCGAATGGTTATAATACAGAGTTGGGTGCACAAGGTTTAAATTTATCTGGTGGTCAACGTCAACGTATTGCAATTGCACGTGCCATTTTGAAAAACTCACCTATTTTAATCTTAGATGAAGCGACCAGCGCACTTGATAATGAGTCTGAATATTATATTCAGCGTGCATTTGATGCTGCAATGAAAGATCGTACAACCATTGTGATTGCACATCGTTTATCTACAATTGAAAATGCAGATTGTATTGTTGTTATGGATCAAGGGCGTATTCTCGAAAGTGGTACTCATCAAGAGTTGTTGAATAAAAAAGGTGCATACTTCCAATTACATCAACGTAATTTTGAGGAATAAAATTTAAATGTCGGTTGCGCAATTTATTCAGAATGCTTGGAATAGGCAAGCAAAGTGGTTAATTGTGCTCCGACCACTTTCTATTTTATATCGTTCAATATCTAAGTTGAATCATAAGCTATATTTGGCAGGTATTAAGCCATCTTATACAGCGCCTGTACCCGTGATGGTCATTGGTAATATTACGGTGGGTGGGAGTGGAAAAACACCATTGCTTATTCACTTGGTTGACTATTTAGAGTCGATAGGTGTGTGTGTTGGTGTAATTAGTCGGGGGTATGGTGGAAAAGGTCCTTTCCCTGCATATGTTGATATGGATTCTGAACCTGATGAAGTCGGTGATGAACCCTGTTTGATTGTCCAGTCTACCGGTGTTCCGATGGTGGTTGGTGCAAACCGACAAAAAAATATTGAATTATTACTTTCTAAGCACAAGTTAGATTTAATTATTAGTGATGATGGTTTACAGCACTACGCTTTAAATCGTCAATTAGAGTGGATTGTTCTTGATAATAATCGTGGTTTAGGTAATGAAAAAATATTACCTGAGGGTTATCTACGTGAACCTAAGAGTCGCTTAGATACTGCAACAGTGATTGAACATGCAGCTCACCCTCGGTCTGATTTAAATATGCACTTGGAAGTCTCGACGCCATATTTGTTAAATACAAATAAAGATGCATTTTTTGATGAAAGCCTTGATTATTATGCTGTGGTTGGTATTGGCTATCCGCAAAGATTTTATAAAACACTTCAATCACTTGGTGTACATCAATTCCAGTGTCATGAGTTTCCAGATCATCACGACTATGAAATTCAAGATTTACAATTTGAAGATGCAAATCCAATTATTACGACAGAAAAAGATGCGGTTAAACTATTACCACTTTTAAAGAAAAATCCAGATTTTAAGCGTGAAATTTGGGTGGTTCCTGTCGAGGCTGTGTTAAGCCAAGACTGTTATGTATTGTTAAATAATCAGCTTAAAAACCTAGGCATTCAAATTCATTAAGGTTTGTATATGAAACACATCGTTATTCCTGCTCGCTTTGCAAGCTCTCGTTTACCTGGGAAGCCGTTGCTTGAAATTCATGGTCGGCCAATGATTTTGCGTGTTGTTGACCAAGCGAAAAAAGTAGAAGGATTTGATGATCTATGTGTGGCGACAGATGATGAGCGAATTGCAGAAATTTGTCGTGCTAATGGAGTTGATGTTGTTTTGACATCAAAAGATCATCCATCAGGTACAGATCGTTTAAGTGAGGTTGCTCGCATTAAAGGTTGGGCGAGTGAGGATATTATTGTAAATGTGCAAGGTGATGAACCACTTTTACCTGCTAAATTGGTGAAGCAAGTCGCACAGTTATTGGTAGATCAACCGACAAGCTCGATGTCTACATTGTGTGAGCCTATTTCTAATTTAGAAGAATTTAAGCGTGATAGTATTGTTAAAGTGGTGATGTCTAAGCATAACCAAGCTTTATACTTTAGCCGAGCGACCATTCCTTATGATCGTGATGGTGCTAAAACGGCTGAACAAAAACTACATGATCAAGCATTTCGTCATTTGGGTTTGTATGCTTATCGCGTACAGCTTTTAAAAGAATATGTGACTTGGGATATGGGTGCTTTAGAAAAACTAGAAAGTCTTGAGCAGTTACGTGTTTTGGAAAACGGTCATAAAATTGCCATTGCAGTTGCAGAAGCAAATTTACCACCGGGTGTAGATACTCAAGAAGATTTAGATCGTTTAAATGCGATGGATGTTTCTGCTTTTCTATAATTTAGGGATTTAACATGCAAGAACAGCGTGGACAAGTGTATCCATGGCAAAAACAAGTTTGGGAAAACCTGACATCACGTTTTCCTAAAATTGGACATGGGTTGCTTTTTTATGGCAAAAAGGGCTGTGGAAAAGAAGCATTTGCGCAACAATTTCTTGCATGGGTTTTGTGTTTAAATCGACATGAAAAAAATGAACCTTGCGGTACATGTGGAAGTTGTCTTTGGTTGAAGGCAGATACGCATCCGAACTACGTATATGTTTCAACCGATGAAGACAATAAAAAACAAAATGCTAAAATTAAAATTGAAAAGGTGAGAGATTTACAGCCTTTTGTGCAACAAACGGTAGATGGTTGGCGTGTAATTGTTATCGAACCTGCTGAAGCTTTAAATATTGCATCATCAAATGCACTTCTAAAAACCTTAGAAGAGCCAGGTGAGCGCACGATTATTATTTTGTTAGCGGATCATTATTTAAAGTTACCTGCAACTATTCGAAGTAGATTGCAACATTTTGCTTTAGATCGAGTTGAGCCTAATCAAACGACTCAATTTTTACTTGAAAATTTAACGGAAGAATTACAATCACAAATTCCGCTGCTATTGAATTTATCAAATCAGATGCCTTTGTTTGCTTTGCAATTGGCTGAAAAAGATTGGGTTGTTAAGCGTGGTTTATTTGTTCAAGATTGGCAAAAATTAGTGACCCAAAAAAATATGCCATTGGCGATTGCAAGCAAGTGGAATAAAGAACTGAGTTTCTCAGATTTTATGCAAATGTTTGAATATCTTTTAGCTGATTTAATTTGTGTGAAACTAGAACAGCAAGTGAAAAATATAGATATAGATTTTAGTGTTTTGGTTGAACAATATTCACTCGAGGCATTATTTGGGATATATTCGGAAATACAACAAGCAAAAAAACTCACCGAGCAAAATGTACAAGGAAATTTGGTTGTTGACCAACTTTGTATCAAGCTTATGAATGTTTAGGGGAAAAATATGCAACCACGTGGCGGTATTATTCAAGCAAATATTCTAGATAAAGATATGCTTTACCAGAGCTATATGCCGTATGTTGCAGGTGGAGGATTATTTATTCCATCAAAGCAATCTGTAAAAATGGGGGAAGAAGTTTTTGTTTTGGCAACTTTGCCAGAACAATCTCAAAAAATTCCACTCACAGGCAAAGTGATTTGGATTTCTCACAAACAAAATGGAATTAAATTGCAGGGATTTGGTATTCAGCTGACAGGTGAAAAGGGTATTTTTTACAAGTCTGAAGCAGAAAAATTGCTTGCAGGGGTTAAAGCGGCAGGCCGTAATAGTTACACTATGTAATTCAGTGTAATTTAGGAAATCATCGTGTTTGTAGATACGCATTGCCATTTAACTATGCTTGACTTAACACCTTATGACGGTCAGTTAGATTTAGCGTTGGCACAAGCTCGCGAAGCGGGTGTATCAAAATTTATGGGTATCTCTGTAGACTTAGATGATCATATTGAGCTTGCAAAAATTGCTGCTCGTCATGCAGATGTGGGTTATACGGTTGGAGTTCATCCTTGTGAAGATCCAGCTGTTATGGCACGAGCAACTACAGAATATTTGATTGAGCTTGCACAAGCAGAAAAGGTTTGGGCAATTGGTGAAACAGGTTTAGATTATTTTCACAGCACGGAATTTGTAGCTGAACAAAAAGAATGTTTTGCTCGACACATTCACGCATCGCAAAGTGTTAAAAAGCCTGTGGTGGTTCATACTCGGTCAGCAAAATTTGACACGATTGATATTATCCGTGCTGAAAAATCAACACATGGTATTTTGCACTGTTTTACCGAAGATTGGGAAACAGCAAAAGCAGTGCTTGATTGCGGATATTATGTTTCTTTTTCAGGTATTGTATCGTTTAAAAATGCACAAGATTTACGTGATGTTGCAAAGCAAGTTCCATTAGATCGTGTGCTTATTGAAACAGATAGTCCTTATTTGGCACCCATGCCCTATAGAGGAAAGTCTAATGAACCAAAGTACGTTCCCTATGTAGCCAAAGCATTAAGTGATGTATATGATAAGTCACTTGAGGAAATGGCTTTCATAACAAAGAAAAACTTTGAAAACCTCCTAAACATGAAATAAATGCCATCAGAAGATGGATAAAAGCAAAAGAGAGTTTATAGGGTGAAGATGGATCGTCAGGCTCAGTTTCGAGCAAGAGAAACCTTAATTTTTCAAGTTGCAGAGCAATTGCTTCTTGAAAATGGCGAAGCGGGAATGACGCTGGATGCTTTAGCTGCTGAATTAGATTTGGCAAAAGGTACGCTTTATAAACACTTTCAGAGCAAAGATGAGCTCTATATGATGCTTATTATTCGCAATGAAATGATGTTGTTAGAAATGATTAAGGATGCTGAAAAAGCATTTCCTGAACATTTGGCATTCTTTATGTTGCATCATCTGCATCATCCAGAGAGAACGGTTTTGTTTCATCAAATTGAAGAAAGACTATCTACAACGGGTGTGGGTGTAAATCATTTATTTACCGAGTTATATCAAGTCAGAAAGCAACGCTTACGTATTATTATTCGTATGACGGAAACCTATTTAGCATCTATCCAAAGTGCCATGTCTGTAAGAGATTATCTTGCATCTATTTGGGGCTTAACGTATGGTGCGGCTGCAATTTTGAACTCTAGTTTCTATCAACGCTATTTGGGTTCACGAGATACATTACGTGTTGCCTACATAGATCAAGCACTAGCAATACCGAAACAAGTAAAAGTTCTAGATTTAGCAGTATAAAAAATAATTATTTCGACGCATTTTGATATTTACTGCAATTTGTGTCGAAATATTATATTTAGATAGTTTTTAAGACCTAAAAATAATAAAAATGAGTTTTATTTAAGTAAATTAAAGACTAATTTTGAATAATGAAGTTGCTTTTAAGGCGTTGTTAAAGTGTGAAGTTATAGGATGTTGAGCTAAATTTTATAGTTTAAGTTATCCAAAATAACGATGATATGTTTTCCCTATTATAATGAACTATAAAATTAATGCTTGTAATAGGATTTTTGCATTATAATCGAATAAATCCCTATTAATATTTTATATACCACGACATATGATCATTCGTAAGTTATTTAAGTTTGAAAACGCCCACGTTGTACGTAATTGTACGTCAGATCGTTGTAAGCGTTCTATACACGGCCATAGTTACAAGGTTGAGTTGTTACTTAAAGCGACAAAATTAGATCATGGTCAAATGGTATATGATTTTGGTTTGTTGAAAGGTGTGATTAAAGACCTTATTGACTCTTTTGATCATGCGATTTGTTTTTGGGAACATGACAGTAAAGAATATATTCAAGCGTGTAAAACATTTAGTGCACGTTGGGTTTCTTTACCTGTATCGCCATCGGCAGAACAATTTTCACGTATTTTCTTTTATTTAGTGCAACAAGTTTTAGCATCAACAGAAACTCAAAATGGTGAAGGTGATGTTGAAGTGTATTCTGTGATTGTTCATGAAACAGATACAGGATATGCACAGAGCTTTGCAGAAGATATTAGTAATGAGCAAATGGGCTTGTTAGCATTGGATCAAATAGAGTTTTCTGAACAAATTCAAGCTGAATGGGCAGATTCATCAATGTATGAGAATCTAAAAAAAGGAATTAAATTTCAGAACCCAGTAGTTGATTTACAGGTAAAACTGTAAGTATTTATAACATTTGGACATAAATTAGTAATTAAGGAAGAAGTATGCCTTTAACAGATCTACAACTTGCGAAGTTAGAAAAAGTGCAGTTGGAAGCAAGTTGGAAAGATAGTTTAAGTGAATTTTTACTCAGTCCTAAAATGGATGAGTTAAAGGACTTCTTGATTCAAGAGAAAAAAGCAGAGAAAGTAGTTTATCCACCAAGCCATCTTATTTTTAATGCTTTAAATACAACACCTTTACCTAATGTAAAGGTCGTGATTTTAGGGCAAGATCCTTATCATAGACCGAATCAGGCACATGGATTAAGCTTTTCTGTACAAAGAGGGCTTGCATTACCGCCATCTTTGCGTAATATTTTTCATGAGTTACACAATGATTTAGAGCTCCCAGTTTCAAAACATGGTGATTTAAGTCGTTGGGCAGAACAGGGTGTACTGCTCTTAAATAGTGTATTGACGGTGGAAGCAGGACAACCAACGTCGCATCAAAAACGTGGTTGGGAAGATTTTACAGATCATGTGATTGATGTATTAAATGAACAACGTGAGCATATTGTTTTCATTTTATGGGGGGCGTATGCACAACGTAAAGGACAACGAATCGATCAAAACAAACACTTGGTATTAAAAGCTGCTCATCCATCTCCATTGGCGGCAAACCGAGGTGGTTTTTTTGGTTGTAAAGCGTTTTCAAAAACAAATAATTATCTTAAACAAAATGGCATTGAGCCTATAGATTGGCAGCTGGACGCATGACATATTCTCCCATTTCAAAAAATTATCATCCTGACTTAATTGTTGAGGAAGCTATCAATGGATGGCGCATAGTTCGATTAAATCGTCCGAAATCTTTACATGCTTTAGATGAGTCTATTGCTACGGCTTTATTGGAAGTTTTTCAAGACTTTCATACAGATGATAGTGTTAAAGCAATTTGGTTAGATTCAACAACACCAAAGGCATTTTGTGCGGGTGGTGATGTTCGTAAACTGCGTCAACTTGTAATTAATGATGAAGTTGATACAGCAAATAGTTTTTTTGAACAAGAATATGCTCTAGATTTACTTCTTCATAATTATGCTAAACCTGTTTTGGTTTGGGGTGAAGGTTATGTAATGGGTGGTGGTTTAGGCTTATTTATGGCTGCACCATTTCGTTTGGTGACACCATATTCACGTTTAGCAATGCCTGAAATTAACATTGGTTTATATCCGGATGTTGGTGCAACACGCTTTTTAGCTGACCGTGGAGCAATTGGTTTGTTTACGGGCTTAACGGGCTCAATTATGACTGCTGCGGGAGCATACGGAATTGGGTGGGCAACTCATATTTGTGATGCTCAACGTGATTCTGTGTTAAGCAAAGTGATTAATATTGATTGGAATCACTATCCAGCAGGTGATTTTCGTGCCATTGATGACACGCTAAATAGTATGCATAGACCTGTTGGTCCTGGTCCATTGCAAAACTCTCTAGATGTGATTCAAAGTGTTTGCCGTGGTGTGAATTTTGAACATGACTATGAATCTATTATTGGTTTGAGTGATGCACGAAGTGATTGGCTACGTCAGGCAAGTGAGAATTTACAAAAAGGTTCTCCAACTACTGCTGCTTTAACATGGTTGTTGTGGCAATGGGGTAAGCAAATACATTCTTGGAATGAAGTATTTGAGCTTGAGCGCCAAATTTCAGATTGGAAAATCCGTCATCCTGACTTTGTAGAGGGTGTACGTGCTCGTTTGGTTGATAAAGATTTATCACCTGAATGGTATAAGGGCGCAGACTTATCTCTAAAAGGAATTTTAGCGGATAACCCGCCTGTAACAACAATTGAAAGTTGGAATATCTTGCTTAAGCATTATGGTGTAATTAGTTAAGTTATGTCTGAAAGCTTTACCGATGAATATTGGATGCAGCAGGCAATTGAGCAAGCTGCACAAGCTGCCTCAATTGGGGAAATTCCAGTAGGTGCTATTATTGTAAGCCAGAACGAAATTATTGGTTCGGGCTTCAATGCACCAATTTCCTTCAATGATCCGACAGCACATGCTGAAATTGTTGCGATTCGACAAGCATGTGAGCGTATTAAAAATTATCGATTGCCTGGAGATGCCACGCTTTATGTGACGCTTGAGCCATGCACGATGTGTGTGGGTGCTTTAATTCATTCTCGAATTCAACGTGTTGTTTTTGCGACAACTGAACCTAAGGCTGGTTCGTTAATTAGTGCACGTCAGTTGTTAAGTAGTGGTTACTATAATCATGTTTTTGAATTTGAATCGGGCTGTTTAGCTAATGAGTGTTCTGCTCAATTATCTGCTTTTTTTAAAATGCGTAGAGAGCAAAAGCGTCAGTTAAAAAATATTGAAAAGTTCGAGAATAAAACAGAATAGATCAATATATTTAGTCTTAATTTACGCAAAAATAATGTTGGATAAAATAATGAACTCAATATCTATTACAAAAGACTTTAACGCGCCAATCGAGCAAGTATTTGAATTGCTGTCGAAACATGACACTTATAATGTAGCGTTTGCGCCTATGCAAGTTGAGCGTATTAAAGATTCGTTAGACACAAGTCGTCCAGATGGGGTTGGGTCGATTAGGAAATTGGGTATTGGTAAAATTAAGCCTTTACAAGAGCAAATTACCTTATTGCTACCCAATGAGCGTATTGAATATAAAATTATTAAAAACCCATTGGTTAAACATCATATTGGGATTATCACATTTGAAGCGATTGATCGTCATGTTACCCGTGTAAATTACACCATTGAATTGCAGATGAGGTTGCCGTTTGTAAGTAAATTAATTCTTGCGCAGCTAAAATCTGGGATTAAACTAGGCTTCTCTAAACTCGCTAAAACTGTATCAGTTCAAACGGAAATCTAATGACAGTTCAAATTATTACAATTGATGGTCCAAGTGGTTCAGGTAAGGGGACACTTGCTGCAAAACTAGCTATGCATTATCAATTTCATCTTTTAGATTCTGGTGCGCTTTATCGTTTGCTTGGATTGTCATTGAAGAATAAACAATTACTTGATCAATTAGATACTCAGTTAGCACAGTGTGTACACATTGCGTCACAATTAAATATTCAATTTTTAAGTGGTGAACAAGGTACAAAAGTTCTGTTAGATCATGAAGATGTGTCGCAAGAAATTCGAACAGAAGAAGTTGGTTCTTTTGCATCAAAAGTTGCTGCAATTCCAGAACTTAGAACTGCCTTGTTACAACGTCAGCGTGATTTTGCACAAGCACCTGGGCTTGTTGCAGATGGTCGAGATATGGCAACGACTATTTTTCCAGAAGCGCAAGCAAAGATATATTTGACCGCTTCTGCTCAGTCTAGAGCCGAGCGACGTGTAAACCAGTTGCAGGGTATGGGGCTAGATGTTAAAATAAGCGACATTTTAGCTAATATCGAAGCACGTGATAGACGAGATATGGAACGAGAAGTCGCTCCACTCAAGCCTGCTGATGATGCGTACATCATTGATAGTTCAACATTGAACATTGATGAGGTATTTAAGCTGATGATTACTTATGTAAATCAGCAATTAGCCAAATAACTCAATATTTTCAGCAAACGCATAGCTTGATCAGTTTTATATGGACTATGTAGATGCTTAATTAAACCGGCCTTGTCTGATCCAAGACCGCTGACTTTATCAGGTATATCATGACCGAATCTTTTGCAGCCCTCTTTGAAGAAAGCGAATTAAACCTCAACGTTGAAAAGGGTGCTGTCATCCAAGGCGTTGTAGTAAGCATCGACTCTGACTGGGTAACTGTTGACACTGGCCTTAAATCTGAAGGCGTTGTTGACCGTGCTGAATTCTTAAATGAACAACGTGAACTTGAAGTTCAAGTTGGCGACACTGTAGACGTTGTTGTTGAAGCTCTTGACAACGGTATGGGTCAAACAGTTCTTTCACGCGAAAAAGCTAAACGCGCTGAAACTTGGACTAAACTTGAAAAAATCTTTGAAGACGGCGAAATCGTTACTGGTGTTATCTCTGGTAAAGTTAAAGGCGGTTTTACTGTTGACATCGGTCCAGTACGTGCATTCCTTCCAGGTTCTTTAGTTGATACTCGTCCTATTCGTGATACTACTCACTTAGAAGGTAAAGAGTTAGAATTCAAAGTAATCAAACTTGACGCTAAACGTAACAACGTTGTTGTTTCACGTCGTGCTGTTATGGAAGCTGAATCTTCAGCTGACCGTGAAGCTCTTCTTGCTCAGCTTGAAGAAGGTCAAACTGTTACTGGTACGATCAAAAACCTTACTGACTACGGCGCATTTGTTGACCTTGGCGGTATTGACGGTCTTCTTCACATCACTGATATGGCTTGGAAACGCATCAAGCACCCTTCAGAAGTTGTTGAAGTTGGTCAAGAAGTTACTGTTAAAGTACTTAAATTTGACAAAGAACGTAACCGCGTATCTTTAGGTCTTAAGCAATTAGGCGAAGATCCATGGTTAGCGATCATGAACCGTTACCCTAAAGGTTCTATCGTTAAAGCTCGCGTAACTAACTTAACTGACTACGGTTGTTTCGCAGAAATCGCTGAAGGCGTTGAAGGTTTAGTACACGTTTCAGAAATGGATCACACTAACAAAAACATCCACCCATCTAAAGTAGTTCAGATTGGTGATGAAGTTGATGTTATGGTTCTTGAAGTTGATGAAGAACGTCGTCGTATTTCTCTTGGTATTAAACAAACTCGTGCTAACCCATGGGAAGAGTTCTCTAAAAACCATGATAAAGGCGAAAAAGTTTCAGGTACTATCAAGTCAATCACTGACTTCGGTATCTTCATCGGTTTACCTGGCGGTATCGATGGCTTAGTTCACTTATCTGATATTTCTTGGAACGAACAAGGCGAAGAAGCTATTCGTCGTTACAAGAAAGGTGACACTGTTGAAGCGGTTATCTTATCTGTAGATGCTGACGGCAACCGTATTAGCCTTGGTATCAAACAAATGAACAACGATCCGTTCAATGACTTCTTAGTTGCGAACGAACGTGGTGCATTGGTTAAAGGTACTGTAACTGCAGTTGACGCTAAAGGCGCTACTGTTAAGTTAGCTGACGAAGTTGAAGCGACTCTTAAAGCATCTGAAATCAATCGCGATCGCGTTGAAGATGCAACTAAGTTCCTTGAAGTTGGTCAAGAAGTTGAAGCTAAAATCATTAACGTTGACCGCAAGTCACGTGCTATCAACTTGTCTATCAAAGCGAAAGACGAAGCTGAAGAGAAAGAAGCTGTTGCTAATTTGAAAACTGCAGCGACTAACTCAGACAATGGTCCTAAGACTATTGGTGATTTGATCAAAGCTCAAATGGGCAACTAAGTATTCGTTTAAAGGTATTATTAATGTAAATTAACTAATACTTTTTACACAAATACAATAAACGGTAGCGTAGTATTAACTTATTACGCTACCGTTTTGTATTTAAACAGGTTATTATCATAGGTATGTTAAAGTAGCTTGATAATTAAAGAGGTCGTAGATGACTAGCGAAGCACTTAATAAGTCTGACTTAATAGAGCGTATTTCTCTAAAAAATCCACATTTGGCTGAGCCATTGGTGGAAGAAGCTGTTAAAATAATGATCGATCAAATGATTGCATCGTTATCTGCAGATGATCGAATTGAGATTCGTGGATTTGGTAGTTTTGCACTCCATCATCGTGAACCACGTGTGGGTCGTAATCCGAAGACTGGTAAGTCGGTTGAAGTTGCAGCAAAAGCTGTGCCTCACTTTAAGCCAGGTAAAGCATTACGTGATGCAGTGAATGAATCCGCGCAATAAAAATATTTAACGGAGTATTTATGCGCTACGTATTGGTTATAATTTTACTTGTACTATTTGGTTATTCACTGGCATTAGTTCTACAAAATAGTACTGAGCTATCTGTAGACTTATTGTTTACGCAAGTACCTGCAATGCGCTTAGGATTGTTGTTATTACTAACACTTTCTTTGGGGATTGTTTTAGGGTTATTGCTTGGTGTGCAAATTTTCCGTGTATTCCAACAAAGTTGGGAAATTAAACGTTTACGTAAAGACATTGATTATCTTCGTAAAGAGCAAATTCAAACTGCTCAATTGGCGGCAGCAGAAGCAGCAGCAAATAAGCGACATGAAAAAACAGTTTTAGATGTAAGTGCTGAAGATCATCAAAACTAATTTTGTGTTGTAATTTAAGAATTAACATCATGTTATTTTAAAGTGGCATGATGTTTGTGATACCTATTAATCAAACACCCGTAGATTTCTGCTGGGTGTTTTTTTATGCCTGAATATGTGAAGAAGTGTAAGTAAAAATAATTGTTTCATATAACTAACTTTTTAATTCTTTTGTTCATTAGTGAATAAGCTTTATAATGTGCTTTCTTTTTGTCTGAACGATAGGTAAATCTCTTGAGTATCATTGTTGCATTAGATGCTAAAAGCCAATATGACGCATTAAAAATGGCAGAGCAGTTGGATCCTGCATTGTGTCGAGTAAAAGTTGGTAAAGAGTTATTTACACATGAGGGTTCGGGTGTAGTAAAAGCCTTACATAATTTAAACTTTGAAGTTTTCCTTGATTTAAAATTTCATGATATTCCAAATACAACAGCTCAAGCAGTGTGTGCTGCAGCGGATATGGGGGTGTGGATGGTTAATGTTCATGCTTCTGGTGGTCGCAAGATGATGGAAACTTGTGTAGAGCGTTTGAAAGTTGGGAATTATAATACACAGTTAATTGCAGTAACGGTTTTAACGTCTATGGGGCGTGAAGATCTTAAAGATATTGGTTTAGATATTGAACCATTTGAGCAAGTAAAACGTTTAGCTTCTTTAACGAAAGAGAGTGGTTTAGACGGTGTAGTATGTTCAGCTCAAGAAGCAAAAATGTTACGTGAAGCTTTAGGGCAAGACTTTGCTTTAGTTACACCAGGTATTCGACCTGAAGGTTCAAATGCGGATGATCAAAAACGTATTGTGACACCAAAACAAGCAATGCTTGATGGTTCTACTCATTTGGTTATTGGTCGACCAATTACTAAATCTGAAAATCCGAGTCAGACATTGCAAGATATTTTGGCGACATTGTAAAAACTTCCCCCAACCTCCCTTTTTCAAAAGGGAGGAGTGATCCCTCTTTTGCAAAGAGGGACTGTGGGGGAGTGTGTTATTAAAAAATTAAATTGCAGCCAATATGCTCACAGCAATAGGTGCAAGAATAGAAAGAATAAATCCACTAACCATTGCATGTGGAATAAAGTCATTACCACAGGCTTGTTTCACCATAGGTAGTGTTGCATCCATAGATGTTGCGCCTGCTGATGCGATTGCAGATCTAGGATATTTCCAACCTAAAGTATACATCAGTAAAATTGCAATAATTTCTCTGAATAAATCATTCATTAAGGCAATACTGCCTAATTCTGCATTACGTAATTCTGTAATAACGATGCCTGTCATAGAGTAAAATCCATAACCTTGAGAAAGCATAATAAGATCTTTTAATGCGATATTTTGAATGATCAATATGCTAAAACACGCACCAAGTAATGAACCAATAATTGCACCAATCGGAACAAGTAAAATTTTCCAATTTATCCAAGATTTATCGAGTGGGGAGTGAGCTAAATCTAAGCCAATTAAAAACATAAAAATAAGCAGTAAAGTCCACGAATTTAAATGTATTGTGTAATCGGCAGACTGTAAGAGGAATGAGCTAAAGTAACCAGCTGCTAATACAATAAGCGCATAACTAATATTAAATAAAGATTTTAGGAATAAGTCTAAAGAGACTTTTCCATGAGTAGTTGTATATCCCACTGTTTTAAAAATGAGATAACAGCATATAAATGCACCAAAAGTTGTGCTTAAAGAAAGGATGATTGCATTCTTAAGTATGAGTTGAGGGTGGGTAATGGTTTCGATAATTTGTGAGAATTCAAAAGCGATTGCAAAAAGTAAAATATATGAAAAATAAGGTAAAACTTTAAATGATGCTTTTTCTATAAATTTTGGAATGCGATGAGCACATAGAAAGCCTAATGCTAGGCAAATGAGTAGTTGAGTAATAAGCCAAATAGATTGCATGGATAATAGTAGTTAATAAAAACCTGTCTATTATGCAGACTTTAAAATAAGTTTGTATTTATCATTGGTATAAAGTTGTTTTTTATGTTGAATATATTGAGTATAAATTAATGCTTTAATATATTGGGTGGGGATGATGGTGGAAAGATTGATAGTTTCGGCAATATGAAAGAGATATGAAATAGAGTAAAAAATACAAAAGCACTCATTTTATTTTTCATGAAAAGATCAATTCTAAGTCTGTTGTATTTAATTCAAGGAATGCGTAAAGCGGGAATTAATGTCGACCAAAAATTAGAAAGAATTGGACTGAGTGAAAATACACTTGATCCGAGTTCAGTTATTCATCCCAACTTAGAGCAAGATGTTTTGACCATATTGGGTGATGGCTTTGCTCCTGAGCAGGGGTTGGGCATTGGTCAGCATTACTCTTTAGCAGGTTATGGTCCGCTACTTATGCTACTTGTTGCAAGCGATAATATTCAAAAAGTGCTTGAAAAAGGCATAGAGTATCATTGTTTAACTCATTTAAATGGGCACTTAGATGTTCAATATTTTGATGATAAAGTGGCTTTGATTTTAAAACCCGTGAATTTACAAACGCAATTGGGTTTGTTTCTAGCACATTGTGAGATTTCTGGAACATATCGGTTTATTCATGATTTATTTAGAATGTTGGGTTTAAAATCCCCTTCAATAAAGGTTGGTTTACCATTTGAAACGCCCAAAACTTTTCATTTAAACCAAATGTATATAGATATTTTTGGAGATGATATTGAATTTAATGCCAAGCAAGCAGTATTTTATTTTGATCGTGATATGTTGAGTATGAAGGTGATTTCAGCAGATTCTGCTTCATTTAAAGCTTATGAGCAAAAATGTGAAAATGAGTTATGTCGTTTGCGTGAAGTGGATACAAAACCATCTCTTATACAATGTGTAAAAGACTATTTAGAGCTACAGCAAGGTGTAATGCCTACAATGGCTGAAACATCAAAAGTACTTAATATTCCTGAAAGAACTTTGCGTCATCAGTTATGTCAAATGCAAACTAGTTATAAGCAAATTCGTGAAGATATCATTAAACAAAAAGCACTTAAATTAATTGAATATCCTCAATATTCAATTGAAAACATTGCAGAATTATTGGGTTATTCTGAGCCTGCGGCTTTTAATCATGCCTTTAAACGATGGTTTGGTTATAGTCCTCGGCAATATAAATAGCCTAAGTTAATTTATGCAAAAGTGTTATATATAATGTATGAGAATCTTCGTTATAATCCATCAGCCCCAAAATTAGCCTTGAAAAATATGTCAGATTTAAACTCAACAAATACAGCGTTTAGTCCAGTATCACCCGCAGAACGATATGCCCAAGCAATATCATCTGGGCAGTTTATGCCAGATGAAGCTCAAGCTCAGGCTGTGCATGAGTTAGATCGAGTATGGCAAGAATTAATTCAGCGTTATAAAGCATCTAAAAAAGCATTTCGTCGTTTTCGTAAACAAGTACCACCTAAAGGTGTGTATATGTGGGGCGGTGTTGGTCGTGGTAAAACATGGCTGATGGATCAGTTTTATGACTCTGTTCCATTTCGTCGAAAAATGCGTATGCACTTTCACCACTTTATGCAGCATGTGCACAAAGAATTGAATAAGCTTTCGGGTCAAAGAAACCCATTAGATTTGGTTGCTGATCAAATTTATAAAGAAGCTGTTGTGATCTGTTTTGATGAGTTTTTCGTATCAAACGTAACGGATGCAATGATTTTAAGCGATTTATTCCAAAAGCTTTTTGCCCGTGGTGTGACGTTGGTTGCAACATCAAATATTGCTCCAGATGGTTTATATAAAAATGGTATTCATCGTGATCGCTTTATACCAACCATTGAATTGGTAAAAACAAACTGCACAATTTTAAATGTAGATGCGGGGGTGGATTACCGTTTACGTGTGTTGAAGCAGGCGCAACTGTTTAAATCTCCATTAACACATGAACATCAATTGTGGATCTCTCAGCGTTACGCCGCATTAACGCAAACGCAAGTACAATCACAAGAGTCGATTATTATTAATAGCCGAACTGTTGAAACAATTAGTCATACAGAAGATGTTTTATGGTGTGAGTATTCAGAACTATGTTTGAAGCCACGTAGTCCAGCAGATTTTATTGAGATTGCTAATGTTTACAATACTGTTTTAGTGAGTAATGTACCTCACTTGAATGATGTGTTGTCTGAAGGTACAAGACGTTTCATTTATTTGGTCGATGAGTTCTACGATCGAGGTGTAAAGCTTATTTTAACATCAGAAGATTCGATTATTGATTTGTATAGTGGTGAAAGATTAGCCTTTGAAATTGAACGCACGCGTTCACGTTTGCTTGAAATGCAATCGGATGAGTACTTAAATACAGCACATAAGCAACTTTAATATACGTATAAAGTGAATAAAAAAGCATCCAAATTGGGTGCTTTTTTATTATATATTTTTGTTGAATGGGTCGACAATACGAGCTATTCATGGCTTAATCTTTGTTCATTTAGTTTAATGAACGCTAGACTTTGTATGGTTTTAAAACAAAAATCTGAACTTAAGTCTAATTTCTTCATACAAGAAATTTATACATTATAAATGAGTATTCAGCAGAATAGCGTTGTTGTATTTTTAATCTAAAATTTATTAAAAGTAAATCTATCTATTTGATAATAAATGATGATTATTTAGCAATGTGATAATGCTATTCAGCAAAGTATAAATGGGTATACTAGAAACTCTTGTATAAAAAGTAGCAATATCAGGAAAGACAATGACTGCACGTATTCAAAAAGGCAAGTTAGCAATTGCTAAAGAACTCTACGATTTTATCGAAAATGAAGCATTACCAGGTTCTGGTTTAAACAGTGAAACTTACTGGAAAAACTTTGAACAAGTTGTCGTTGATCTTAGTCCTAAAAATAAAGCACTGCTTGCTAAGCGTGATGACATTCAAGCGAAAATTGATGAATGGCACCGCAATAATAAATTTGAATTAGGAGCTTACAAAGCTTTCTTGACAGAAATTGGCTACTTATTACCAGAAGTAGAAGATTTTCAAATTACAACTGAAAATGTAGATGAAGAAATAGCGCTTTTAGCAGGTTCACAACTTGTTGTACCTGTTCGTAATGCACGTTACTGCTTAAATGCTGCAAATGCACGTTGGGGCTCTTTATATGATGCTCTTTACGGTTTTGATGTAATTCCAGAAGATGGTGGCGCTGACAAGGGTAAAGGCTATAACCCAGTTCGTGGCGCAAAAGTGATTGCATTCGCTAAAAACTTTTTAAATGAAACTTTCCCATTGTTGGCGGGCTCACATGAAGATGTGACCAAATACACGGTTGAAGGTAAAAAACTAGCTGTAACGTTAAAAGATGGTTCAACAACAACTTTAGAAAATGAAGCTCAATTTGTTGGTTTTAATGGTGATGCACTAGCACCTAAAGAAATCATTTTATTGAACAATGGTTTGCATGTAATTATTGAAATTGATGCAACAAGCCCAATTGGTCAAACGGATGCGGCGGGCGTAAAAGATCTTGTTCTTGAATCTGCTGTAACAACGATTCAAGATTTAGAAGATTCAATTGCTGCAGTAGATGCAGAAGAAAAAGTAGAAGGCTACCGTAATTGGTTAGGCTTAATGAAAGGTACTTTATCTGAATCTATTGAAAAAAATGGCAAAACGATTACACGTACATTAAATAAAGATCGTACGTATACAGATTTAACAGGCGGTGAAGCAAAACTTCATGGTCGTTCATTAATGCTTCTTCGCAATGTTGGTCATTTAATGACTAATCCTGCAATTCTTGTAGATGGTGCTGAAATCTACGAAGGTATTATGGATGCGTTAATTACACCATTATTGACGTTTGCAGATATTAAAGGTGAAAACGAAAATAGAAACTCACGTAAGGGTTCTATGTACATTGTTAAGCCAAAAATGCATGGTCCAGAAGAAGTTGCTTTTGCGGTTGAGTTATTCGAGCGTGCAGAGCAAGCACTTGGTTTGCCTGCTAAAACATTAAAAATCGGTATTATGGATGAAGAGCGTCGTACATCTGTAAACTTGAAAAACTGTATTGCGGCAGCAAAAGATCGCACAATCTTTATTAATACAGGTTTCATGGATCGTACAGGGGATGAAATTCATACCTTTATGGAAGCAGGTCCATTTGTTCGTAAAACTGAAGTGAAATCTCAAATTTGGTTCCCTGCGTATGAAAACCGTAATGTGATGATTGGTCTTCAAACTGGTTTACGTGGTAAAGCGCAAATTGGTAAAGGTATGTGGCCAAAACCAGATATGCTTTTAGATATGTACAAAACCAAAATTGAACATCCTCAAGCAGGTGCAAGCTGTGCATGGGTTCCATCACCATCGGGTGCGGTAATTCATGCGATTCATTATCACCAATGTAATGTATCTGAACGTCAAAAAGAATTGCTACAAACGGAAGCTCTTCCTTTAGATGATTTATTAACTCCACCTTTAGCAACAAATACAAATTGGTCTGCTGAAGAGAAAAACAATGAGCTGGAAAATAACCTACAAGGTATTTTAGGTTATGTTGTTCGTTGGGTAGACTTGGGTGTAGGTTGTTCGAAGGTGCCAGATATCAATAACGTTGGCTTAATGGAAGATCGTGCAACATTACGTATTTCTTCACAGCACGTTGCAAACTGGTTACGTCACGGTATTGTAACGAAAGAGCAGGTTGAAGAAGTTATGAAGCGTATGGCTAAAATTGTGGATGAGCAAAATGCGAATGATCCACTCTATACGCCAATGGCTCCAAGTTTTGATGGTTATGCGTATAAAGCTGCTTATGACTTAGTGTTTAAAGGTGCAGAGCAACCTTCAGGATACACTGAGCCACTTTTACATGCTTATCGTTTGAAATTAAAAGGTTATACGGGTGATTAATTTCATTTGTTAAATAAAAAAAGCCTCGTAAGAGGCTTTTTTTATGTTCAGAGCTGTCTAAATTAATATTTAGAGATTATTAGAAATTAAGGAGATAGAATCTAATTTATTTATTGATTTTATATTTAAAAAAATTAACGAGATAAATTTTTGAAAATGTGACGTAAGCTTTCCATCATTTTTTCAATTTGTAATGGTGTTAATCCATCAAAAGATTGTTCTAAAACAACTGATGTTAAATCACTGATTTTATTTGTCATTTCAATACCTTTTTCAGTGAGTACAACACGTGTAATACGCGCATCATCTTCACATGAATAAGTGTGTACCAAACCTTCATCTTTTAAGCGATATACAATTTTTGTGGTTGTCGACATTTTAGATACAACCATATCTGAAAGGTCAGAAACACTCGCATCTGAATTTGCTTTTAATGCCATTAAAATGCGACGACGTGAGTTATCTAAGCCGTATTTCTTTAAGGCATGATCAACTTGATTAACTTGTTGAGAGTAAACCTGTGCAATCCAGTAGTATGGGAATTGTTCTAATGAAAAATTTTCCGATGAGGGAAGAAATTTTGAGTATTTTGTGCTCATGATGTAGCCTATATATTGGAATTGTTTTTTAATTTTAATATCTGAACTTTTACTATTTTATGTGAAGTTAAACACTATTTGCAAGTCTTTATTTTTTTAAAAAATAGATTAATAGTATTTAATATTAGTAGTTTAAGTTTAATATTTATATTTTTGTTTAAAATGGATATGTTTTAAATTGTATTTTTAAGGGTGTTTTTTGTTCTATTTATTCCGAGTTCTTTATAGAAAATGCAGAAGCATTATTAGAGGTATCAATAATTTACAAAATATTTTAAAAAAATGAATTACAAAATTTCAACTTTGTGCATAATAGTTTTAACTATTGTTGAAAAGGTTAAAAACATGGATCCGTCGCAGAGCGCAGGTCTTAATATACAGTTTCCAACTAACCAGAACGGAGAATTTAACTAATGGAGTTTCTATTAGATCCGGGAATTTGGGTTGGTTTAATAACACTGATAATTTTGGAAATTGTTCTTGGTATTGATAATTTAGTTTTTATCGCTATTTTGGCAGAAAAACTTCCCCCTGAACAACGTGATAAAGCACGTATTATTGGTCTTTCTTTAGCGTTAATTATGCGCTTGGGACTTCTCTCTGTTATTGCTTGGTTAGTCACTCTTACAAAACCAATTGTTGAATTTGCAGACTTGTCTTTTTCAGGACGAGACTTGATTCTGTTATTTGGTGGTTTGTTCTTGGTGTATAAAGCAGTTACAGAGCTACATGAAAAAATTGAAGGGAAACCAGAAGTACAGTCAACTTCAGAGGTTGTGTATGCTGGATTTGGTATGGTTGTTGCGCAAATTGTTGTGCTAGATGCTGTATTCTCCCTCGATTCGGTAATTACTGCTATTGGTATGGTAGATAATATCTACGTGATGATGGCTGCTGTTACCATTGCCGTGGTTGTGATGTTAATTGCATCTAAACCATTAACAGTGTTTGTAAATAGACATCCTACTGTTGTTATTCTTTGTTTGAGCTTCCTTTTACTTATCGGTATTAGCTTAATTGCTGAAGGTTTTGGCTTCCATATTCCTAAAGGTTATATTTACTCAGGTATTGGTGTTGCAATTTTAATTGAAGCATTTAACCAATTCTCTAAGCGAAATGTAGTAAAGCATGAATCTAAAATTCCATTACGTCACCGTACGGCAGACTCAATTTTTAAATTGATGGGTGGGCAAATTGCAACTCAGGATGCTGATGGTCAGGTGAGTGAAGCTAAAGATACTTTTGCTGACGAAGAGCGTTATATGATTGGTGGTGTATTAACACTTGCCGAGCGTTCAGTTGCTTCTATTATGACGCCAAGAAGTCAAATTTCTTGGGTTGACTTAGATGATAGTCCTGAAGAAATTCGTGAAAAAATCTTATCTGTACCGCATAGCTTGTTTCCAGTGTGTCGCGGTAGCTTAGATAAAGTTATTAGCGTTGTGCGTGCAAAAGAATTACTTGATGTTGTCGATGATCAAGAGCAACTCAAGGATTTAATTAAACGTCATCGCCCAATTTACATTTTTGAAAAAATGAAAGTCATTGATGCAATTAATACTTTAAGGACTTCAAAAGGTTCATTGGTATTAGTGAGTGATGAGTTTGGTGTTGTACAAGGATTGGTTTCTCCATTGGATGTATTTGAAGCAATTGCGGGTGAATTCCCAGATGCGGATGAGCAATTAGATTTGGTGAAACTGGATGATACAACATGGAAAGCTAGTGGTATGCTTGATGTGTATCAACTTGAACTTGAACTAGGTATGTTAGATCTAGTTGAAGAAGATGCTGGTTATATTAGTGTTGCTGGTTTAATTCTAGAAAAAGTTGAAGGTGAAGTTGAAGTGGGTACCGAGTTGAAATATAACGGTGTTCATTTTGAAGTGACTGAAATGGAGTCTAATCGAATTAAAACGGTTCTTATTCGTCACTAATTTTTAAGTGTATATAAAAAAAGCCTCACATTTGTGGGGCTTTTTGTTGAAGGGTAGCAAAGTAATGGTGGATATTTATTTTATATTTTGAAGTTTATTTTCAATGACTGACCATAAGTTTTGATGAGATCTTTTAAACATAAGCATATGTCCAATTGCTTTGTGTCCATAATCTTGAGGTATAAGTTCAATCATTTCAGTTTTGCTATTTGGATATAAGCGAAGTAAGTCTTTTACATTCTCTTTTGTTGCAATTTCATCATCAGATGACCAAAGCACGGTAATAGGTGTTGTAATTTTTTCGTGAAAATTATCATGGGCATCGACGGTATCGCCAATAGCATTAATAATATAGCCGGCTTTTCCACAAAATTGAGCCCATTGTTTTGCTACATCTTTCGGTAAATTTTCACCCATGCCAATAGCATTTGTAGGGCCATATCCAAGAGTAAATCTAGCAATAGGAAAAATACCTTTGAACATAACAGGGGCTAAAATTTTGGTGCGTCCTTTTAAGCCTTTAACGTGCCCAGTTGAACCTGAAACAGCAATAACTTTAGCAACTTTTTCATAATTAGGCACAATACCTAAAAGTTGTCCACCAGCGCTATGACCTAAAAGAATAACTTTATTTTCTTGTGTTTTAGCGAGTAACGCTTCAATTGCAGCAGGAATAGGCTTTGTTGCACAAACCTAGCATGGAAGGCTTATTCAGCAATATAATTTCAAAATGAATAAACCTGCCCCTAAAATCTATCGTACAACCAATTGGTCATCCTATAATCGAGCCTTAATCAACCGGGGTAATATTTCCATTTGGTTTGATCCAAAGACCCAGTGGTATGCACAATCACAAGGCAAGCAAGGTCGAAATCAGACCTACTCCGATACAGCGATTCAATGCTGCTTAATGATCAAATCTCTATTTCGACTCTCTTTACGTATGGTCACAGGTTTTGTTCAAAGTCTGATTAAACTCTCTGGATTAGATTGGACAGCGCCGGATTACACTACGCTTTGCAGAAGACAAAAACATATTGATATTGCGATTAGCTATGAAAAAAGTAGTGATGGTCTGCATCTACTCGTAGACTCTACTGGTTTGAAGTTTCTAGGTGAAGGTGAATGGAAATGCAAGAAACATGGGGCTGAATATCGTCGTCAATGGCGTAAGCTGCATATTGCTATAGATGCTAAAACTCTTCAAATACGTGCTGTACAGCTCACTACAAATGATGTTGGTGATTCTCAAGTACTTGAAGATTTACTTTCTCAAATTCCCTTGGATGAGAAAATTGATTCTGTTTATACAGATGGTGCTTATGACACAAAGCATTGCCGACAAGTCATTTTAGATCGAGATGCACATGCGATCATTCCACCGAGGAAAAATGCAAAGCCTTGGAAAGATCAGCAAGCGAGGTCTATCGAGCGGAACGAGTTATTAAAGACAGTCAAACGTCTAGGTAGATCGCTTTGGAAAAAGTGGTCTGGTTATCACCGTCGGAGTTTGGTTGAAACGAAGATGCATTGCATCAAATTATTAGGCGATAAATTAACAGCAAGGAGTTTTCCTAGTCAGGTGAATGAGATCCACGCACGCATGGCAGTCTTGAATAAATTCACAGAATTAGGTCGTCCTCATACCCAAGTTGTCTCTTAAATTTGGCTCACCTAGGGGAGCTCAGCCTTTCAAGCCTTTATGCAACAAAGCC
>NZ_JCAKNA010000020.1:0-50232 GCF_059515885.1 Acinetobacter sp. FY683
GGCTTTGTTGCATAAAGGCTTGAAAGGCTGAGCTCCCCTAGGTGAGCCAAATTTAAGAGACAACTTGGGTATGAGGACGACCTAATTCTGTGAATTTATTCAAGACTGCCATGCGTGCGTGGATCTCATTCACCTGACTAGGAAAACTCCTTGCTGTTAATTTATCGCCTAATAATTTGATGCAATGCATCTTCGTTTCAACCAAACTCCGACGGTGATAACCAGACCACTTTTTCCAAAGCGATCTACCTAGACGTTTGACTGTCTTTAATAACTCGTTCCGCTCGATAGACCTCGCTTGCTGATCTTTCCAAGGCTTTGCATTTTTCCTCGGTGGAATGATCGCATGTGCATCTCGATCTAAAATGACTTGTCGGCAATGCTTTGTGTCATAAGCACCATCTGTATAAACAGAATCAATTTTCTCATCCAAGGGAATTTGAGAAAGTAAATCTTCAAGTACTTGAGAATCACCAACATCATTTGTAGTGAGCTGTACAGCACGTATTTGAAGAGTTTTAGCATCTATAGCAATATGCAGCTTACGCCATTGACGACGATATTCAGCCCCATGTTTCTTGCATTTCCATTCACCTTCACCTAGAAACTTCAAACCAGTAGAGTCTACGAGTAGATGCAGACCATCACTACTTTTTTCATAGCTAATCGCAATATCAATATGTTTTTGTCTTCTGCAAAGCGTAGTGTAATCCGGCGCTGTCCAATCTAATCCAGAGAGTTTAATCAGACTTTGAACAAAACCTGTGACCATACGTAAAGAGAGTCGAAATAGAGATTTGATCATTAAGCAGCATTGAATCGCTGTATCGGAGTAGGTCTGATTTCGACCTTGCTTGCCTTGTGATTGTGCATACCACTGGGTCTTTGGATCAAACCAAATGGAAATATTACCCCGGTTGATTAAGGCTCGATTATAGGATGACCAATTGGTTGTACGATAGATTTTAGGGGCAGGTTTATTCATTTTGAAATTATATTGCTGAATAAGCCTTCCATGCTAGGTTTGTGCAACAAAGCCTTGTTGAAGTATTCTTAATTTAGCCGTTGGTTTAATATCAATACTCTTAAAAGACATAATTACTGATTTTTCAAATTTTTCGAACTTTATTAAATCAAGTCCTTTAGGAATCCAACTTAAATTATTTAAATATAATTCAGAATTTATCGATAAAAGAACATCATCTTCAAAAATTACAATATATTTAAGATTATTCGAGATGCAATATTCCCATAAAACTACATGGCTAGCAAAACAAGCCTTTTCACCTAAGGTGAAATTTTCCTCATAAAAGCTAATATTATATTTTGATTGAAATTCATTAATATTAGATTTATCTATAGCATCAAAAAAATTGAAATCAATTCCATTTCGATTAAATTCTTTTCTAATATGGTTTCTTCTCACAACTGCGTCTTTAAGGCTAATAACAAAATTTTGCATGTAAATGGTATGTATAGATAAAAATAATTAGTATTGGTTAGTATAATAGATCTCTTTCATAAATCAAAAAACGATCTACTTTTTGTTAGTTATTTAGACTGAAGAATCCTATATATTCGTGCATAATATTTAAATGAAATACATCGATTCAAAGAAACTTTCTGAAACACAGTTTAAGCGATACACGGGCACCTCATGGTCTAATGGTTGAACAACTAAAAAGCATGTCCCTGCCAAAGGTAGACCACCTAAATTGAGCCTAGAGGATCAACTCCTCTTGTGCTTAAGTTATTGGCGTAAATATCAAACTCTATTCCATGTTGCAACGAGTTATGGAGTTTCCGAGCCCACTGCTTCAAGAATTGTCCGACATGTAGAAGACTGCCTCATCAAGTCTAATTTATTTAATTTACCAAAGCATTTGCCTGAAGGCGAAGGTATTGACTGGAATGTGGTGATCGTAGATGCCACAGAAATTCAAATCCAAAGGTCTAAAAAAACAGAAGAAAAGCTATAGTGGTAAGAAGAAGGCACATACTTTCAAAGTTCAAGCTATCATTCATTATAAAAGTCAGCAAATTCTGAGTTTATGTACAAGTCGTGGTGCTGTACATGATTTCGAACTCTTCAAACGTAATTTGAACCCAATTCCTGCAGGTGCTTTTATCCTTGCAGATAAGGGCTATCAAGGGATTTACACAGTGTATCCAAATAGTCTACTACCATTAAAAGCAAAAAAGCGCTGTAAACTAGATCCCGAGCTAAAACTTTTCAATCAAGAAATCAATAAAAGAAGAATTGGGATTGAGCATGTCTTTGGCAATTTAAAAACTTTCAAAATCCTTGCTCAGCGATATCACAACCGCGGTAAAAGACTAGGATTAAGATTCAATTTAATTGCGGGAATCTATAACATGGAACTGAGTAAAAAATGATTTATGAAAGAAGTCTAATATAAATGACATTTTTTGAAAATCTTGTTTTCTATTTTGATTCTCAATCAAAAAACTTTGAAAAAACCAACTCAAATCATTTTCAACTGAAGATACAAGTTTTTCTTCATCATTACTTTCGATTAATTCATTTATTTTATCTATTTTCCCTTGAAATACTTCTTTACTTAGCTCACCAGAATCATCTTGTTGAAGACAATAATCAAGTGATGCTATTCTATCTTTTAGCTTTTTCTTTAATAACTCAATCAACTCAATATTTTTCTTTTTATTTATATATCTTGTATATTCGGGTAATGCTATATCAAAAAAATAATCCGTATCTGACATGATTATAGCTTTATATCTCCCATACGACTCGTACTTTTGAGGAATATATTTCTCCTTAATATAGTTAAAAATATACAAAATGGAAGTTTCCATAAAAAATCTCTAAACAGCATGATTAATTAACATTTATTACAATTTCAAAAAATTTAATCTCCCCTACCCCCTCTTTAAAAAGAGGGGAAACTCCCTCCTTTATTAAAGGAGGGCTGGGGAGGATTTACGCCACATTCCCTTCTAAAAAGTCCTGCGCAAAGCGTTGCAACACACCACCCGCTTCATACACATGTACTTCTTCTTCCGTATCTAAACGGCATGTTACAGGCACTTCCACAATTTGAGCTTTGCCATCTTCCGTTGCACGCTCAATCACCAAAGTTAAAGTCGAACGTGGCGCAATGTTCCCAATTACGCTATACAACTCTGTACCATCTAAACCTAAAGTTTTACGGTCAGTTCCTGCCTTAAACTCAAGTGGTAATACGCCCATTCCTACCAAGTTAGTACGGTGAATACGCTCAAAACCTTCCGCCACAATTACTTCTACACCTGCAAGGCGAACACCTTTAGCCGCCCAGTCACGACTAGAACCTTGTCCATAGTCCTTCCCTGCAACAATAATTAAAGGCTGTTTACGGTTCATGTAAGTTTCTATGGCTTCCCACATACGCATTACTTCACCTTCAGGCTCTACACGCGCTTTTGAACCTTGCTTAATTGTACCGTCCGAACGTACCACCATCTCGTTATAAAGTTTTGGATTCGCCAAAGTCGCACGTTGTGCAGTTAAATGGTCGCCTCGGTGCGTTGCATAAGAGTTGAAATCTTCCTCAGGCACACCCATTTTCGCCAAATACTCACCCGAAGCACTATCTAACACAATCGCATTCGATGGAGATAAGTGATCTGTGGTGATGTTATCGCCCAAAATTGCAAGTGGACGCATATTTGCTAAAGTACGTGGCGCAGCTAAAGCCCCCTCCCAATATGGCGGACGGCGGATATAAGTACTTTGCGCACGCCAATCATATAAAGGACTTGGTGCTTTTTCATTTACACCCAAATCAAACATTGGAATATAAACTTTCTTAAATTGCTCAGGTTTTACCGCAACTTTTACCAATGCATCAATTTCTTCATCAGATGGCCAAATGTCTTTCAGGTAAATTGGATTACCATTTTTATCATTACCCAACGAATCTGTTTCGATATCAAAACGAATCGTACCTGCAATAGCATAAGCAACAACAAGTGGCGGAGATGCTAAGAATGCTTGCTTCGCATAAGGATGGATACGACCATCGAAGTTACGGTTACCCGAAAGCACCGCAGTAGCATACAAATCACGGTCAATAATTTCTTGTTGGATTTTTGGATCTAACGCACCCGACATACCATTACACGTGGTACATGCATATGCCACAATACCGAAACCAAGCTGTTCTAAATCTTTCAGGACACCTGCTTCTTCTAAGTAAAGTGCTGCTGCTTTAGAACCTGGTGCAAAAGAGGATTTCACCCAAGGTTTACGCACAAGCCCAAGTTCAATCGCTTTACGTGCAAGTAAACCTGCCGCAACCGTATTTCGTGGGTTTGATGTATTGGTACATGACGTAATAGCCGCAATAATCACCGCACCATCAGGAATTAAACCCTCTGCTTCTTGTGCACGCGCTGCATCTAAATTACCTGCAATGCCTTTTGCTTTTAAATCTGCTGTAGATACACGTGCATGCGGATTCGATGGCCCTGCAATGTTACGAGTAACAGTAGATAAATCAAAACGTAAAACACGTGGATATTCCGCTTTGGTCATATCGCTTGCCCAAAGACCAATTTCTTTGGCATAAGTTTCAACAAGCTTAACTTGATCTGCTTCACGACCTGTTAAAGTCAAATAATCAATAGTGTTTTGATCAATATAGAACATTGCCGCTGTTGCGCCATATTCAGGCGTCATGTTGGAAATAGTTGCTCTATCTCCCACAGACATACTATCTGCACCTTCACCAAAGAATTCTAAATATGCACCCACCACACGCTCTTTCCGTAAGAACTCAGTTAGTGCTAAAACAATATCCGTTGCGGTAATGCCTGCTTGGCGTTGCCCTACAAGCTCTACACCAATAATGTCAGGTAAACGCATCCAAGATGCTCGACCTAACATCACATTTTCAGCTTCTAAGCCCCCAACACCAATAGAAATAACACCCAAAGCATCTGTATGTGGCGTGTGTGAGTCTGTACCTACACACGTATCTGGATATGCAATACCCTCTCTGTTTTGAATTACAGGAGACATTTTTTCCAAATTAATTTGATGCATGATGCCGTTGCCCGCAGGAATCACATCTACATTTTCAAATGCCGTTTTAGTCCACTCAATAAAATGGAAACGGTCTTCATTACGACGGTCTTCAACGGCACGGTTTTTTTCAAAAGCATCTGGATCAAAACCGCCATATTCCACAGCCAAAGAGTGGTCAACAATCAATTGCGTTGGCACAACAGGATTAACTTTAGATGGATCGCCACCTTGATCGGCAATGGCGTCACGTAAGCCTGCTAAATCGACAAGTGCCGTTTGTCCTAAAATGTCATGACACACCACACGTGCAGGGTACCAAGGAAAGTCATGATCTTGTTTACGGAAAATAAGTTCTTTTAAAGACTGTTCTAAAATTGCAGGATCACAACGTCGAACTAGCTGCTCGGCAAGTACTTTTGATGTATACGGTAGCTTTTCATATGCGCCTTGCTGAATATTGTCTACGGCTTCACGCACATCGAAATATTCTAGCTGGGTGCCTTGCAGTGGTTTACGGAAGTTGTTGTTCATAGCTTACCTGCCTATTCTTTCAATCTTTTGTCAAATTATGTTGTTGCTTGTTTTTCATTCCATCGAAGGCATAGTACACTGTCAAAACACCATTTCCCAAATTTAATATTTTTCAAAGACTTAGGTTTAAAACTTGCTATTTTTTCAATATTTTTGAATATCAATCTCAAAATTTAGGTGTTAAATGTGATTTTTTTCAAAAAATAGCGGAAAATAGACCTCATTCTTTAGTATTAGATACCGTTTTAGAGATTAAAAAATGAGCTTACCTACATTCTCTTCTTTCACTTTAATTGGTGTAGATGCGCAAAAATTCCTACAAGGTCAAGTTACTTTGAATGCTGAAAAACTAGCTGAAGGAACAACGCGTTACACAGCTATTTGTAATTTAAAAGGTCGTATTCAATTTGGCTTTTGGTTAAAGAAAAATAGTGCTGAAAGCTTTGAAATTATTAGCCCGACTAACCTTGCTGAAGCTTTAAGCAAACACATTAAAAAGTTTGGTGCTTTCTCTAAAATGAAGCTTGAAGAAGCTGGTGTTGTTTATCCAACGATTGAAGCCAATCACACTATTTTTGGAAGCAGTGAAACCAATGTTGAAGCTTGGCAATTACAAGCAATTGAATCTGGTCAAGCTTGGATTGAAGCAACTACATCTGAACTATTTCAACCTCAAGAGTTACGTTTACATCAACGTGAAGGCGTTCATTACGATAAAGGCTGTTATTTAGGTCAAGAAATTGTGGCGCGCCTTTGGTTTAAGGCAAAACCAAAAAGCTGGTTACATTTAGTTCAAGGCACAGGAGATGTTCCTGCGGCAGCAACTCAGCTTAGCCCAAATACAACTGTTATCAATAGCATTGGGGTAGATGGTGGCTATAAAGCCTTAGTGATTGCTAAGCCTGATGTTTTAGTTGATCTTGGCTTAACTATTTTAGACTTACCAGAAGCATTAAATGGCGATGTTGCACGTCCGCAATCATAAGCTAAATATTTCAAAATATTTAAAAAACTAAACCTCCTGTAAAAAGGAGGTTTTTTTTGCCTTATTTTTCAAGGCTTATTATTAATTCTTATACATTGGAAACAATGTAAACACATTTAAGCCAAACATACGCTAAGAAACATAACATTAATATTCTTTTAAGTTTTTCACATTAATTTAACTTGGTAGATATTCCTAAAGTTGTTCAAAGACTGAATACTTTTAATATATTTTAACGCAACATCCTCTTTTTATATCAAATACTTAGCTTGGATGTTTATTGTTAATTTAAGGTTTTTAATTTTATGAAAAAAATACTTCTCGCAAGTTTAATCGCAGTTTCTTCTCAGTTTGCACTTGCAGATAACGCACCACAAATTGATCCTGCTTTTGCAAAAATTGAAACTTTAGTAAAAGCAAAAAACTTTAACGAAGCATATAAAGAATTAGACAAACTTGCTCAAACAGGTAATGCACAAGCAATTTATGATTTGGCATTTTTAACTCAAGCAGGTCAAGGCACAACAAAAAATGATGCCAAAGCCCTTGAACTATTTAAGCAATCTGCAGATAAAGGCTACCCAACTGCCAACTACCTTTTGGGTAAAACTTATCTTTCTGGTGGCTTAGGTGTTAAACCTGATCAAAGTACAGCAAAAAGTTACTTAGAAAAAGCAGCAAAACTTGGTATAGATGAAGCAAATGTAGATTTAGCAGCACTTTATTTGAGCGAAAATAAAGAGGCTTCAACCAAAAAAGGACTTAAACTTTTAGATCCTCTCGTGAAAAAAGAAAATCCTCAGGCAGTTCATCTTCGTGCTTTATATGACATAAATTCTGGTGTTAAAGCAAAAAATGAAGCAACTGTTAAAGCAGGTCTAAATGGCATTCAAACGCTTGCTCAAAAGGGTTATGTGCCTGCTCTCATGGAAATGGGTAATCTTTTAGCAACAGGTAAGTTGGTTCAACAAAACTTACCCGAAGCGAAAAAAATCTTTGGTATGTTGGCAGAAAAAAATATACCTCATGCAAAAGAAGCTTTAGATGCCGTTTCAAACTTAATGGCTCAACAAGCAAAAGCACCTGCTACTACACCCAAAAAGGGCTAAGTTAAATTTGCTGAATTTGACTTCCGCTTAAAACAAAAAATCCCTTAAGTGAGTTATCGCTTAAGGGATTTTTCATGGAAAGAAATCAATTAAAAGCCATGAAATAATTTGTTCATATCTTTTACCACATAATCTTTAAAATGATATGCACGTGCATGTTTTGCATCAAATTTTGCAGTTACATCATCTTTTTGAAAAACATAAACACGATCTTCAGAACTTACCAAATAGTCTTTGCCCAATGCTTTCAATAAGGCATCAATTTTATCTTCATCTGCAATACTGTCATCGGCATTAATTTTATCGTAGTTGCGTTTAATACCTTTGATAAACATCTTAGAAACTCACTTCATTACATCTTAGAAACAATGCTCAGTTTAACTGAAAGCACCCTATTTGCACGATTATCTCAGTGCAAAAATATATTTATGCCCACCACAATGCAATAAGCCCACTCATTACAATAAAGCCAACTATCGTACTCATTAGTAAGGGGGTTAAGGTTTTTTCACTTAAACCGTATGCCTGACCCAACATTGCGAATATAGTTGGCATAGGTAACGATGCAATTATAGTTCCTGCATACACCATTTCTTGGCTAACATTTGTAAGATACGTTAAGCCTAAAAACACCATGAGTGGAAAAATGATATTACTCGAAACGACTAAATAAACACTTTGCAAGTTTACATATTTTAAGCTTAAACCCACTATTCCCCCACCAATTGCAAATAATGCTAATGGTGAAGCCGTTTGCCCAAGCATTAATAAAACTTGATCGAGTTGATGTGGAAGCTTAATTTTTAATGCTGAACATAACATTCCCAGCACTACCGCCATAAATAATGGATTTTTAACTAAAGTTAAAATTGTACTTTTTATAATATGTAAAACATTTACATACTGAGACTTTTGAGAATTTAACTCGGCTAACACCAAAACAGCAGGAATTAAAAAAACACTTTCAATAATAACCACAAGCGAAATATAGGTCATCGCACTATTGCCCATTAATAAGGTCAATACTGCTGCCCCAATTAAGCCTGTATTCGACATAGATGCACCTAAGGAAAGTACAGATGTATCGGCTTTACTATTTTTAAAATAATGAGAAAGAATAAAAAATGCGCTGATATAAAGTATAAATGTTGTACCACCATACACAGCAAAATATTCAGCAAACCAAATTTCATGCAAATCTTTTGTAGAAAGTGATTGTAACAATAAAGCAGGTAACGCAACTTTTATAACAAAGGCACCTACCGCAGCAATTTGTAATTTAGATAATAAATTCAACTTTACCGACAAATAGCCAAGTGCTAAAAGCAAGAAAATTGGTCCTATTATCGTAAATATCATAAAGAAACGGTCCTATTAAATTTGCTAAAAAATAAGAGCAGCATTACATCTGCTCTATATTTTTTAATATCACTTTAAAAAGATGTAAATAATTTTTTTAAGCCGTGTGGCTGACAACGTAAATATTGTGGAGAAACTGCAACTTTTGCACCTAATTCTGCGGCTGCTTGCCAAGGCCAATTCGGCTGATACAAAATACTGCGTGCAATGCCAATTGCATCTGCTTGCTCATATTGTAACACCCCTTCTGCCTGCATTGGCTCTTCAATCAGACCAACAGCAATTACAGGAATATTCACAGATTGTTTAATGGTATGTGCAAACGGCACTTGGTAACAACTGTGAATATCAATATTTTGATTCACATCTAATCCGCCACTAGAAACATGAATATATACAGCACCTAATGCTTCTAAAGCCTTTGATAATTCAACTGAAGATTCCACATCCCAGCTTTCTACACCATCCATCCAATCGGTTGCTGAAATACGAATCCCTATAGGAAAATCTTGTGGAACAGCCTTTTTTATTGCTTGAAAAACCTCTAGCGTTAAACGAATTCTATTTTCAAAGCTTCCCCCATATTCATCTGTTCGTTTATTAGAAATAGGCGACATAAATTGATGCAACAAATAGCCATGAGCAGCATGTAATTCAATAAGGTCAAATCCAACATTTACAGCACGCTTTGCTGCATCTACAAAATCTTGAATAATTTTTTGAATTTCATTGCCTGTTAAAGCATGAGGGGCATGGTCATTTTCATTAAACTTTAAATCGCTAGCTGAAACTGTTTGCCATCCCAATATATCCTTAGGACTAATTTGCCCCTTTCCTGACCACGGATAATCAGTAGATGCTTTACGTCCTGCATGTGCCAATTGAACAGCAAAAGGCATAGGTGAAATAGCTTTTATTTTATTCAGTGCCAATTTCATTTTTTCAGCTTGTGCATTATTCCATAAACCTAAATCGGCATGGCTAATGCGCCCTTCAGGCTGTACGGCTGTAGCTTCTACAATGGTTAAACCTGCACCCGATAAAGCGTATTTTGCCCACTGTTGTTCATGCCAAAATGTCACTTTCCCATCCACAGTGGCAGAATATTGACACATTGGTGCAATGATAATTTTATTGCTTAGGCTAAGTGTTCCAAATTGAATTTGCTGAAATAACAAAGACACTAAAATCCCCTCATTTTAATCATTCATTTTTCTCATTTTTATTCTAGCTTAGAAAAACAAAAAGCAGGCTCCAAAGAACCTGTTTATTTTAAAATTATTTTCTATGTTAGAAGATCATTTTAGTGCTTAAACCCAACACAAATGCATCATCCACGTTATTTGTAGAACCTGGATTAATCACATATTGTAAGTTTGGTCTTAACATCAACCACTTCGTTGGATTGTAGCTATAATTCAACTCAATATTATATTCTGCACTCGCATTAAATTGTGGTTTTACGCTAGATAAACGGTTATTTACATGTACGCGATTTACACCTAAACCCACATAATCATTAGGTAGTGCCGCAGATAATCCGACATATTTCAAGCCAAGTTGTTGCGAGTTATCAACTTTATTTGTTATACGATCATGCCAAGTAAAGTTTGCAAAACTATGTAAACCTTGCTTGCCTGAACCTGTGGAAGTTAATTGTTGTTCTATCGCCAACCAACCCGCAAATGTACGATCTTCGGGTGCGCCTGTTTTAATATCTTTTTGATTTGCAGGATTATCTGCCGTGTTGTACATCCCCCCTACACGATAACTGCCTGCTAATCCATTAATGAATGATTTTGGCTGCCATACAACTTCTACAGGAATTGTTACACCATCGGCATTTTGTGTATCTAAACTCCAACCTTGTCCTTCTGCATTGCCGTTACCATTATCAGGGTTAAATTCATACACACCTATTTGTGTAAAAACTTCTGGGTTAATTTGATATTTAACTCGACCGCCCCACTGTGCAACTGGCGTATTCATCCAAATTCCACCTTGCCATTTCCCCATTTGTGCTGCACAAAACGCATTACTTTGGAAATTACAAGCCATCACGTTAAAGTCCATTCCCAAGCCTAAACGCCCCACTTTAATGCTTATACCTTGTTCTTTAAAACTCTTTTCAATAGATAATTCTGTCAACCGTGATTGTTGGTTTCCTCGTCCATAATTGGCTTGCACGTTGGCTAACTGAGGTGCAGCATTATCTTGCAAATCTCTGATTGTTGTACTCTGCCCCTGACGTGCAGTCATCACAGCACGAATAGTTACGCCATTCCAACCTGCTAATTTTTCCATATCTAAAGCGGTACCCAGCCAAAGTTGTGCAGCTATTGTTGGATCTGCATGCTCATTGCGACCACCATGTGCTAAATAAGCTGTATCACTTGCAAGATTTGCCTCAAATTTAACCCCTTTTTGTGCAAGTTCAGTCCGTTTACCCGACCAATCGCCAAACATATATTGACCTTTCATATCAAATACATCTTCTGCGTGAGATTGAGCAATAACAGACATTAAAACAGCTGGAAAAATGGCTAAACCAATTTTTTTCATGATGAAAACCTAGTTGGGTAAATACTTGTTTACAAACAATTAATATTTGTAAATTTCATGTGAAAATTACCCAATTTTTATATTTTTTTCTCAGCATAATTTTTATTTGATTACATACTTTTATTTATATAAGCCCTTAAAAGACTAACAAAACACAACCACAAAATATTTTATTTAATATTTTTAAATACTTAGATCCATCAATAATCCATTTAAACAATTAATCAATTGCATAAATAACATTTTTTATGCTCAATATAATTCTTTCTCCCTACAATTTAATGACTTATAACAATTATTTTTCATCATTCTAAATTTAAACTTGTAATCTAAAAGCGATAACCCGATATTAGTCACATCTTTATATATTTAATGTCAGATGCCTGAATTACCTGAAGTTGAAACCACGAAAACTAGCCTACTTCCATTGATCAATGAAAAAGTCATCGGTGTGACTGTTCATCAATCAAGTTTAAGATGGCCAATTCCTGACAATATCAAAAAGCTTATTGGACAAAAGCTCCTTAAACTTTCAAGGCGCTCCAAATACATTTTGGCTGAATTTGAACATGATTCAATGCTTTGGCATTTAGGAATGTCAGGAAGTTTCCGTATTTGTGAAACTACCGAAGAACTTCGTAAGCACGATCATCTGATTATTCAGTTTGAAGACATGGAGTTGCGTTATCACGATCCACGTCGTTTTGGTTGTATTCTCTGGTTAGACGAGCACTCACAAACTAAACTCATTGATACTTTAGGGCCTGAACCTTTAAGTGACGTATTTAATACGAATTATTTAGCAGATAAATTAAAGTCCAAAAGTACAGCCATTAAAGTTGCCATCATGGACAATCATGTAGTTGTTGGGGTTGGCAACATTTATGCCACGGAAAGCTTATTTAATTTAGGTATTCATCCCGCACAACCGGCATCATCACTTAACCAAGAACAAATTGAAAAACTTGTTCTCGAAATTAAACGTATTTTAAAACAAGCAATTGATTTAGGCGGTTCAACTTTACGAGATTTCAGCAATGCCATGGGGGAAAATGGATATTTCCAACAAACCCTACTAGCTTACGGACGTACTGGTGAAATGTGTGTGAACTGTGAAACCACTTTAGAAAATATTAAACTAGGTCAACGAGCAAGTGCATTTTGTCCACAATGTCAGCCATTAAAGAAAGTAAAACAGATTTCCCGAGGTAAGAAATGAAAAGTGCCATTGCCCGCCACATTTTAGTAAAAGACAAAGAACTTGCTGAACAGCTCAAAAAGAAAATTAAAGCAGGTACCGACTTTGCCAAAATTGCAAAGCAGCATTCGACTTGTCCATCTGCTAAAAAAGGCGGTGAACTAGGCGATATCAAAAAAGGACAATTGGTTGCTCCTATTGATAAAGCCGTATTTACTCTTGCTGAGCGCGAACTACATGGTCCAATTAAAAGTCAATTTGGTTGGCATTTATTAGAAATAAAATTCCGAATGGATTTTTAATCATCACTTCTTCTAGAAGGTGAGGAATATATTCCGCAAGGGGATGGAGGTTTTTCTATTTTTTATAAAAGCTACCCTTCCCCTTGCGAAACAGTGCTTCTCATCTCCTATAAAAAGAAGGAAACTGTAAAATAAAAAACAGCGCATTAAGCGCTGTTTTTTTATTTTAAAGGATTAACCTTTACGTTTTAATTCATCACGGATTTCACGTAATAATTCAATATCTTCTGGAGTAGCTGCTGGAGCTGGCTCTTCTACCGCTTTTTCACGGCGTAATTTATTCATTAATTTTACCAACCAAAATACAACCCAAGCCAATAAAATAAAGTTAATTAGAATTGTTAAAAAGTTACCATAAGCAAAAACATTCAAACCTACTTCTTTTGCTGCAGCTAAATTTGTAATGCTATTTGGATTATCACCCAATACTAAGAACCAATTTGAGTAATCAACATTACCACCTAAAATCCATGTAATGAATGGCATAATTAGGTCGGCAACAGCTGAGTCAATAATTTTACCGAAAGCACCACCAATAATGACACCGACTGCTAAATCCATTACATTGCCTTTTACAGCAAACTCTTTGAACTCTTGAATAACACTCATATTCACTCCAATTTTTCTTATCAAATTTAATATAACTTAGCATATATTATTGATTAAATCATTTCCGTGCAATTTACTCGGAATTTATTATTTTTTGCAATAAAAAAACCGCCAACTTAAGTTAACGGTTTTTTATCTTTCCTAATTTAGGAAAAATTAGCCATTACGGTTACGCTTACGTTCGTTTTCAGTTAGGTAACGTTTACGAATACGAATAGACTTAGGTGTTACTTCAACTAATTCATCATCTTCAATGAATTCAAGCGCTTGTTCAAGCGTATATTCAATTGCAGGAACAAGTGTTAACGCATCATCAGTACCAGAAGCACGTACGTTTGTTAACTGTTTCGCTTTAGTTGGGTTAACAGTCATGTCGTCTGAACGTGAGTTAATACCTACAATCATACCTTCATAAACTTCTAACTGTGGTTTAGCGAATAAACGACCACGGTCTTGAAGTGTAAACAATGCATAGCCAAGGCAAGTACCTTGAACCATAGAAATCAATACACCGTTTTGACGTTTCGCAACAGTACCTTGTTTCATAGGACCGTAGTGCGAGAAGCTTGATGTCATGATACCTGTACCTGAAGTCATTGTTAAGAATTCAGAACGGAAACCAATCAAACCACGTGAAGGAACAGTTGCTTCAATACGGATACGGCCTTTACCGTCAACTTCCATATTCGTCATTTCACCTTTACGGTGACCCATTTGTTCCATTACAGAACCTTGGTGTTGTTCTTCAACGTCAAAAGTTACGTTTTCGTATGGCTCTTGTTTTTCACCATCAATTTCTTTGATAATTACTTGTGGACGAGATACGCCCATTTCGAAGCCTTCACGACGCATGTTTTCAATAAGAACTGAAAGGTGAAGTTCACCACGGCCAGAAACCTTGAAACGGTCAGGACTGTCAGTGTCTTCAACGCGAAGTGCTACGTTGTGAATTAATTCACGGTCAAGACGTTCACGGATGTTACGTGAAGTTACGAATTTACCTTCTTTACCAGCAAACGGTGAATTGTTTACTTGGAAAGTCATAGATACTGTAGGTTCATCTACAGAAAGTGCAGGTAATGCTTCAACATTTTTAGGATCACAAATTGTGTCTGAAATATGAAGTTCATCAATACCCGTTACACAAACGATATCACCTGCTTGAGCAGATTCAACATCAATACGCTCAAGACCATGGTAACCCATGATTTTAAGGATACGACCGTTACGTGTTTTACCCTCTTTGTCGATTACAGTTACAGGTGTGTTCAATTTAACTGAACCACGTTGAATACGACCAACACCGATAACACCAACGAAGCTGTTATAGTCAAGTGAAGACACTTGCATTTGGAATGGACCATCAACGTCAACAGCTGGTGGTTCAACGATGTCTACAATTGTTTGGAACAATGGAGTCATGTCTTCAGCAAGTTCTTCAGGAGACGGACCAGCTACACCACGTAAACCAGAAGCATATACAACTGGGAAGTCTAACTGTTCATCAGTACCGCCTAAGTTATCGAACAAATCGAATACTTGGTCAATTACCCAGTCAGGACGTGCACTTGGCTTGTCTACTTTGTTAATAATTACGATTGGTTTCAAACCACGAGCGAACGCTTTTTGCGTTACGAAACGAGTTTGTGGCATAGGACCTTCTTGTGAGTCTACAAGAAGAAGTACGCAGTCAACCATCGACATTACACGTTCAACTTCACCACCGAAGTCGGCATGTCCCGGGGTATCCACGATGTTGATACGGTATTCTGTATCTGTACGTTTGTCTAACCATTTAATTGCAGTGTTTTTTGCAAGAATAGTAATACCACGTTCGCTTTCAATAGCGCCCGAATCCATGACACGCTCGATCTCACCCGCGCGATCACCAAGAGCACCTGATTGTTGTAAAAGTTTGTCTACAAGAGTGGTTTTACCATGATCGACGTGCGCAATAATGGCGATGTTACGGAGAGTTTTAATATCTGACATGTAAATTCAATGCATATGTAATTTGAGGGCAAATTATACAGAAAAATATTAAGTTTTTATAGTGACTGTTTATTGACATTATCGATTTTTTTTAACATTCCATCGTTATTTGGTTTTGATATGCCGTCTAACTCGATTAGAATAGCGCCATCTTGCCACTATTTGCTTTGATTCATGTCCGATTTAAATCAATCTACTGATCAAAAAGATCAACTCGATTTAGTCTACGGTCTTAATGATCGACCTAAACCACTCATCGCTTTTCTTGCTGCTTTCCAACATCTTCTTGCAATTATTGTCCCAATTGTTACTCCAGGCTTATTAATTTGCTTGGCGTTGGGCGTATCTAAAGAAGATACCAACATGATTTTATCTATGTCTTTGGTTATCTCAGGGATTGCAACCTTTCTTCAATGTAAAAAAGTTGGCCCGTTTGGTGCAGGTTTGCTCATTGTTCAAGGCACAAGCTTTAACTTTATTGGTCCTATTATTGGTATTGGCTCTGCAATGGTTGCAGCAGGTACACCTGTTGAATCTGTTATGGCTGCTATTTTTGGTGTAGTGATTGCTGGCTCATTTATTGAAATGGGTGTATCGCGCATTTTGCCGTGGGTTAAAAAGCTTATTACACCGTTAGTTACTGGTATTGTTGTTCTTTTAATTGGCTTAACGCTTATTAAAGAAGGCTTAATTAGTATGGGCGGTGGTTATCAAGCAATGGGCGATAAAACTTTCGCTAATGCCGATAACCTTATTATGTCGTGTACTGTTCTTGCGCTCATTATTATTTTGAACCGTATTCGAGTAACTTGGGTAAAAAGCTCAGCCATTTTAATTGCTTTAGTGGCAGGTTATATTCTTGCTGGCTTTATGGGTCATTTAAACTTTGATGGTTTAAAAGATGCCCCTCTTGTTCAAATTCCAACACCAATGCACTTTGGTTTAAGCTTTTCTTGGAGCTTATTCATTCCAATGGCATTCATTTATATTGTAACGTCATTAGAAGCAATTGGTGATATTACTGCAACATCTAAACTTTCAAACCAAGCTGTAGATGGCCCAACTTGGATGGAACGTATTAAAGGTGGTGTACTTGTTAATGGTGCTAACTCTTTCTTAGCTGGTATTTTCAATACATTCCCAAGTTCTGTCTTTGCTCAAAATAATGGTGTAATTCAGTTAACAGGCGTTGCTAGCCGCTATGTTGGTATTTGGATTGCAATATTATTAGTTTTATTAGGCTTGTTCCCTGCTGTTGCAGGCATTATTCAAGCTGTACCTCAAGCTGTACTTGGTGGTGCTGTAATGGTGATGTTTGGTGCAGTTGCTGCATCAGGTATTAACATTCTTGCAGGCGTTCAATTAGACCGTCGTGCTTTGCTCATTATTGCTATTTCTTTAGCGCTTGGTTTAGGTGTTGCTCAAGTTCCACAAATTCTTGAGCATCTTCCTGAATTATTCCGCAACATTTTTAGTTCAGGTGTTGCTACAGGTGGCATTGCAGCCTTGTTATTAAACATTATTCTTCCAGAAGTGAAGAAATAATTTCATTTCAGTATTAACTATGCCCAGCACTGTCTGGGCATAGTTTTTCAATGGAGAGAAAAAATGGATCCTAGAAGTGAAGTTGTCATTCGACAGCATGAATATCTTTCTGGTCGTATATTATTAGTGAATGCTCCCACAGATGATTTGCTTTCGAATCTAGATAAAGACATCGAACCCACTCTTTGGACTTGGAACTTTAACGAATACCAATACTTTCAAAATCAAAAAGCGAACATCCACTTTGGTGTTAATCTCCCTGAAAGTACTTTCGATCAAGCAATTGTTTTTGTACCTAAGTCTAAAGAATTATTGAATTACGTTTTACACAATATTGTTAGTCGTTTAACCATTGGCTCATCTATTTTCTTAGTTGGTGAAAAAAAAGGGGGCGTTGAACGTGCAGCAAAACAACTACTCCCATTCGGCTCTGCACTTAAATTAGACAGTGCGCGTCATTGTCAAATGTGGCAAATGACAATTGAAAAGTCAGTTGTCGCAAAACCATTGGCAGATTGGGCACAAGAATATAAAGTACCCACACCAAATGGTGATTTAACCATCTCTGCTCTCCCTGGCGTATTTAGTCAAAAAAGTTTAGATATTGGTACAGCTGTTTTACTACCATACTTATCTCAAGTAACTTCAGGTAAAATTGCTGACTTTGGATGTGGTGCAGGTGTTATTAGTGCTTATTTAGCAAAGCTGAATCCTAAGAATCGTATTTTTGCGATGGATGTGGATGCCTTTGCTCTCGAATCTACACGCATGACATTTGATAAAAATAATTTAGAAACGGAACAACTTGAAGTTAAAGCTGTAACAGGAATTGAGGATGCACCTCTATTCTTGCATGCAATTGTGAGTAATCCTCCATTCCATCAAGGAATTAAGACCGACTACAATGCCAGTGAAAACTTATGCAAAACTGCGCGTCGCCATCTTAAATCTGGTGGAGAACTATGGGTTGTTGCAAATCGTTTCTTAAATTACCCGATATTGATTGAACAAAACTTTGGTCAATGTACAACTAAAGCCGACCAACAAGGCTTTAAAGTGTTATTCGCTAACACTCAAAAGAAATCATAAGGAAATTCAATGAGCGAAACAGATCAAACACAGCAACTAAAGCGTAAGCTTGGTGCACGCCATCTGAATATGATCGCCATTGGTGGTTCTATTGGTACGGGCTTATTCTTAGCATCTGGTGCAACAATTGCAAATGCCGGTCCAGGCGGTGCATTGCTTGCTTATGCCCTTATTGGGGTCATGATTTACTTTTTAATGACAAGTTTAGGTGAGTTGGCAACGCACAACCCTACCTCTGGTGCATTCTTTACCTATGGAACAAAGTATGTATCTAATGGCTTTGGTTTTGCTTTAGGTTGGAACTATTGGTACAACTGGGCAATTACCGTTGCATTTGAACTCGTTGCTGTTCAATTTATCATGAAATTTTGGTTCCCAGATATCCCCGGCTTTTACTGGAGTGCAATATTCCTAGCCGTAGTATTTGGCATTAATGCAATGACCGTAAAAGGTTTTGGAGAAAGTGAATTCTTCTTCTCCCTCATTAAGGTTCTTGCCATTATTATCTTTATTATCATTGGTATCGCAATGATTATAAAAATCATGATGACACCAGGCATGGTTACATTTGCAAACTGGACCAAAGGTGAAGCACCTTTTGTTGGTGGCTTATCAGCACTCATTGGTGTTGCAATGATTGCCGGATTCTCCTTCCAAGGAACAGAAATGGTCGGAGTTGCTGCGGGTGAATCTAAGGATCCAAAGAAAACAATACCTATTGCCATTAAACAAATTTTCTGGCGCATATTATTGTTCTATATTGTTTGTATTTTCATTATCGGCACCCTGATTGCTTACGATGATCCTCGCTTACTACAAGCAGCTTCGGATGAAAATATTGCATTATCTCCTTTCACCTTACTCTATGAGCAAGCTGGCTTTGCATTTGCCGCAAGTGTAATGAATGCCGTGATCCTAACTGCAATTTTATCTGCAGGTAATTCGGGTATGTATTCATCTACCCGCATGCTTTTTGATATGGCTAAAAATGGTAGCGCACCAAAAGCATTTTCAAAGTTAGATAAGCGTGGGGTGCCAATGAACGCACTTTACGCCACTACTGCAATTGCAGCACTTTGTTTCTTGACTACTTTTATTGGTGAAGAACAAGTATTTAACTGGCTACTGAATATGTCTGGTATGTGTGGATTTATTGTTTGGCTCGGTATTGCAATCTCACACTATCGTTTCCGCAAAGGTTATTTATCTCAAGGTTATAAGCTTGAAGATTTAGCTTATCGTGCTAAGTTCTTCCCATTTGCACCATGGTTTGCCTTTATTCTTTGCGCCATTGTTGTTTTAGGTCAAAACTATCAAGCAGTATTAGATGGTGAATGGTTATCTGTTCTTTCAACCTATATTGGCATTTTATTATTCTTCGCTATTTGGGTAGGTTACTCATTTAAGCGTGAATCAAAACTTGTAAAATATAATGAAATGGATGTCCAGCCAACCAATTTAGATCGAGAATAATATCTTGTAAAAAAACAGCCTGAGGGCTGTTTTTTTACACTTGAATCTAAGTATTAAATTAACCATGAAAGTAGTAAATTACTTTTACTGACCTTTCAGTAGCAAGGTTACACGACGATTTTCCGCACGCCCTTCCTCTGTAGCATTTGATGCAACTGGTTTTGTAAATCCAAATCCAATTGTATTTAACTGCTCTGCACTAACTCCATAATTGGAAATTAGTATCGCCCGAACGGCATTGGCACGCGCTAATGCAAGTCTATTATTAATTGCATTAGCTCCAGAACTATCTGTATGCCCTTGGATATCCAATATCAAGGCGGTATTTTTAGAAAGCAGTTCAGATACTCCAGCCAATACATCTTCGTATTTCACATCAATTTGGTTTGAGTTTGTAGGAAACTGTATATTCACGCCCGAAGTTAATGCTTGCATAGCTGTTTGAGTAACAACTGTAGGCTGTTCTTGTACAACCTGATGTTTTGCACATCCAGTAAGCCCCATTCCCGATAAAAATATTACACATATTATTCTTTTCATATTAATTCCTTTTTTAATTATGGTTATTTAATACTCAAAAAAATATAGCATATTTCTTGTAACTTTCAATCAAACATAAAAAAACGACTCAAAAGAGTCGTTTTTTTTACTTTAACAGATTATTCAGCTGTTACAGTACGGCTACCAGAAATCGTAGCGAATACGCGACGGTTCATAGCACGACCTTCTTTAGTTGCGTTGCTAGCGATCGGTTGATCCCATGCAAAGCCTTTAGTAGTCAAGCGAGCTGGATCTACATTGTATTCATTAACAAGTGCTGTTTTAACAGAGTTAGCACGAGCTAAAGATAAACGTTGGTTCAACGCTAATGGACCAGTGTTATCTGTGTGACCATCAATGCTAGCTGTAGCATTAGGGTATTCAGTTAACGCTTCAGCAACTTTAGCGATTTCTGGTTGGTATTGTGGCTTAATGTTTGATTTGTTTGTATCAAAGAAAACACGAAGTTCCATGCTTAGGTCTTCTGTTAACTCTTGTGGAGCTACAGGAGCTACAGGAGCTACAGGAGCTACAACAACAGCAGCAGCTGGCTTCAAGTGACCGCCTAAAACTACGTTAAGACCAGCTAAAGCTGTGTAGTTCCAGTTTTTAACTGCATCGCTATAAGTAGCACGAGCTTCTGTACGAACAGATAAAACATCATTTAACTGCCAGAAAGCACCAACACCTGCGTTACCGATTGTGCCTTCAGTTTTGTCAAATGTAGCAATATCACGTGGTTTAACTTTAGAGTGACCAGCACCTAAAAGTACGTATGGCTTGATTTTGCTGTCATAATCTTTAGTGATTAAGTCAGAAGTTACATAGAAGTTACCAGCAACGTTTTCTTGCTTGTATTCACCATCAGCAGCACCAGTAGACTGTTTTTGAACATCACCTTTAACTTGGCTGTATTCAACTTCAAAGCCTAACCAAGGAGTTAATTCAACACCAAGAGCAGCACCAGTGAACATATCACCTTTAAGCTTAATATCTGTACCTTCATGATTATTGAAGTCTTTTACTGAATCCTGCCAAGTATAACCAAGCATTAACGGAGTAACAGTTACACCAGCATTTGCAGCAGCTAATGGTGCAGCAACGAGCATCGCTAAAGCAATACGACTCATTTTCATGGATTTATCCTCCAGAGATAAACAATTGTTGTTCAAGTTTAAGCCTAAATTATATCTATAGCTGAGATAGGCTTTTATACCCCAGTTGTTTTTTTAAGCTATTCACGTGCATCATACAAACACTTTTCACGTTTTCCAAGTGCCTGATTCTATAAATCAAACAAATTATGACAAAATTACTTACAATTTACGTTGTAATTCGGTAATTTTTTATCCAATTATACAAACAAATAGCTTATTTTCACTTGTCTTTAATTCTAACATTTTTATTAAAATTTAAGTAACTATTATTTTTAACAAAAAAGATATTTAAAAACAATACTTTAATTCCTAAAAAACACCCAACACTTAATTAAAAAGTTTCATAATGCTATGTTTTATAAAAAATATTTTGGTTTTTCCTTGATAGAAATCGTGATCTGTACTGCAATAATTTCGATTATATACTTCTATACAATTCCTTATTTCCATCAGCATATGGCACGTGAAGAACTTAATAAAGTTCAAAAAATATTACTTTATAGTAATTTAACGGCAAAAAGTCATGCTTCAACACATAGAATAAATGTAACCATCTGCTCAACTGAAGATGGTCAGCAATGTCAAAAAGCACTCTGGCACACTGGTATTCTTATTTTTTTAGATAACAATCAAAATAAAAAAATTGATGCCAATGAAAAAATTATTCTGTATGAAAGAACCAACCTGAAATATGGCTCTTTAGATTGGCGAGGTACACTTTCATCTCCAACTCTAACATTTATGGCAAAACATGATGGATTACCTATAGGTTCCAATGGAAGTTTTTTTTATTGCTCATTTCAAAATTCAGCGAACAAACGCATTGTTTTAAGCAAAATGGGACACATTCGGATAGAAGATAGTCAAAATTGTTAGAACTCATTAGTCTAAAGGATGTAGTGTTTTTCACTTTATTCATCACCTTTTTTGAATATACTGCTTAAAACCCAAAATTTTGATTAGAACTTAAACGGAGATACAACAATGACAGATATCGTAATTGTGAATGGTGCTCGTACCGCTATGGGTGGCTTCCAAGGTAGCTTATCAAGTGTAACTGCACCTGAACTAGGTGCCACGACCATTGAAGCTGCAATTTCTCGCTCAGGTTTACAACCTTCAGATATCGAAGAAGTCATTATGGGTTGTGTTCTACCTGCTGGGTTAAAACAAGGTCCTGCTCGCCAAGCGATGCGCAAAGCTGGCTTACCTGATACAACAGGCGCTACGACTATTAATAAGTTATGTGGTTCAGGTATGAAAGCAGTGATGCAAGCTGCTGATGCTATTAAAGCAGGTTCAGCAAACATTATTGTTGCTGGCGGTATGGAATCTATGAGTAATGCACCTTATATCATTCCCAAAGCGCGTGGTGGCTTACGTATGGGGCATGGTGAAATTAAAGATCATATGTTCTTCGATGGTTTAGAGGATGCTGAAACGGGTCGTTTAATGGGTTCTTTTGCTCAAGATATGGCAAATACTAAAGGTTATACACGTGAACAAATGGATGATTTTGCTATTCGCTCATTAAAACGTGCACAAACGGCAATTACTCAAGGCTACTTTGTCGATGAAATTACCCCTGTAACTGTTTCTTCTCGCAAAGGTGATGTTATTGTCGATAAGGACGAACAACCGTTTAATGCCAATATTGAAAAAATTCCAACCCTACGCCCTGCTTTTGCTAAAGATGGAACAATTACAGCTGCAAATGCAAGCTCAATTTCGGATGGTGCTTCTGCTCTTGTGATTACATCAAGTGATGTTGCAGCAGAGAAAGGATTAAAACCTTTGGCTAAGGTTGTGGCTTATGCATCTAATTCTCAACATCCTTCTGAATTTACCATTGCACCTGTAGGTGCAATTCAAAAAGTTTTAGATAAAACAGGTTGGGATGCTCAAGATGTTGACCTTTGGGAAATTAATGAAGCATTTGCAATGGTCACCATGTGCCCAATTGATGAATTTAAACTTGATGCTGAAAAAGTAAATATTAACGGTGGTGCTTGCGCTTTAGGTCACCCTGTTGGTTCTACTGGCTCTCGTATTATTTTAACTTTGATTCATGCACTTAAACGTACAGGTGGTAAGCGTGGTATTGCGTCACTTTGTATTGGTGGTGGTGAAGCGACTGCGGTGGCGATTGAAATAATCTAAGCTTTTAAGCCCCTCTTTGAAAAGAGGGGTTTGGGGAGATTATTCTAAAAAAATCCCTCTAAATCTCCCTTTATAAAGGGAGACTTCCTCATAAAAATTTAGGAAATAAAAAAAGCCTCCACTTGGGAGGCTTTTTATTTCAACAGATTAAGCACCTGTTTGGTAATTCGCTTTTTCAACCGCAGTTGATGCTTGATACGGGTTGGTAAAATCACCTAAACCTGCTGCCGCTTCTTGAATATCTTTACCTTCTTTAATCACGAAGGTATCAAAACCAGAACGCTTCATATAGTTCAACACATCTTTAAATACATCACCCGTTGCACGAAGTTCGCCTTGGTAACCTTGACGACGTAACAATGCAGCAAATGAATATCCACGACCATCGTTAAAGCCTGCAAATTCAATAAAAATTGCATCGAATTGATCAAGTGGAAATTCATTTGTTTCAGGAGAAGCATCAACCGTTAAGTACAATGCTTTTTTACCTGAAACATTGGCAATTTGATCTAACTGCTCAACAGTTAAAACAACATCACCTTGCGGTAATACACCATCTTCACCAATAAGTTGGTAAGTATTGTCTGCAATCGTGCCATCTTTAGAGAGCACTTGAAGTGCGGTATTAAGCATATGCACGCTCCTTAAATGGTTGAATGCCAACACGGCGATAAGTATCGATGAACTCTTCATCTTCAGTACGAAGATCAAGATATGTATTTAAAATTTCTTCTACCACATCTGGCACTCTATCTGCAGCAAATGATGGACCAAGAATGTCACCAATTGAAGCATCGTGATCTGCGTTACCACCAAGGGTAATTTGGTAAAATTCTGCGCCTTTTTTGTCTACGCCTAAAATACCAATATTACCCACGTGGTGATGACCACATGCATTCATACAACCCGAAATGTTTAAATCTAATTTACCTAAGTTGTAAATCGTATCTAAATCATCAAAACGGCGTGAAATTGCTTCAGAAATTGGAATAGATTTCGCATTTGCCAATGAACAGAAGTCACCGCCTGGGCAGCAGATAATATCTGTTATAAAACCAATATGTGCACGAGCTAAGTTATTCTTTTCAAGAGTCGTCCAAAGCTCAAATAAGTCTTTTTGTGGCACATCTACAAGGGCAATGTTTTGCTCATGTGTTGTACGCAACTCACCAAAAGTGTACTTATCTGCAAGTTCAGCAATTAAGTTTAATTCTTCTGTTGTTGCATCGCCTGGTGCTACACCTGCACGTTTCAATGAAATCGTTACGATACGATAACCTTTCACTTTGTGTGCATTCGTATTGATGTTGAACCATTGTTTGAATTTCGGATGTGCAGCGAAAAGCTCAGAGAAATCTTCATCTGCGTAATCTTGATAGTCAAATGGTGTGAAGTTCTCATCCATTTTCGCTAAAGTTTCAGCATCGACTTTCAATGTTTTAATCGTATGTGCAAATTCAGCTTCAACTTTCTCAGCGAATACTTCAGGCGTAAGTGCTTTTACTAAGATTTTGATACGTGCTTTATATTTGTTATCACGACGACCATGTAAGTTATAAACACGAAGAACTGCTTCTAAATAAGCAATTAAGTCTTCACGTGGTAGGAAGTCTCGAATGAAACTACCAATAATAGGCGTACGACCTAAACCACCACCGACTTTAATTTTATAACCAAGCTCACCTGCTTCATTACGTACAATATAAACACCAATGTCGTGGAAAGCTGTTGCTGCACGGTCAATTTCTTCAAGAGCAGATACTGCAATTTTGAACTTACGTGGTAAGAATGCGAATTCTGGATGGAAAGTAGACCACTGACGAATTAATTCACACGTTGGACGTGGATCCGCAATTTCACCTGCAACCACACCAGCATATTGGTCAGTTGTCGTATTACGAATACAGTTACCTGATGTTTGAATTGCGTGCATTTGAACTGTTGCAAGTTCTGCAAGCATATCTGGAACATTTTCTAGTGCAGGCCAGTTAAACTGAAAGTTCTGACGTGTTGATACGTGTGCATAACCACGGTCATACTCTTTTGCCAATTCTGCAATTTTGCGAAGTTGTTTAGAGTTCATTAAGCCGTATGGTACAGCTACACGCAGCATTGGTGCATAGCGTTGTACGTACAAACCATTTTGTAGACGTAATGGACGATATTCATCTTCCGTCAATTTGCCTGCTAAATAACGTTCCGTTTGGTCACGGAACTGTGCAACACGTTCATTAATCAGTTGCTGATCAAAATCAGTATATAAATACATGGCGTACAGCTAGTAGTTTCATTTTATTGTTGCACAGCATAACGATATTTAATCTATCAACAAAATGCGTTTTTTACATATTTAATAGCGATTTTTTTGATAAGCATGCTCTTAAATCATGAATAATCAGCATTTCATCTTTTTTAAATAGCTTTTTCACCCAATTGACTATTTTGTTCTTTATTTAGCATTTTTTGATATATGTAATTATAGCCCATCAATCTTCTAATCCTTATGCTTTTTTAAATTACAAAATACGTTTACGATTCTAACTTTAATAAAATTTCCTTATTCTCTAATCCACCTGCAAAACCAACCAACTTTCCATTTGCACCAATCACCCGATGGCAAGGTGCAATAATTGAAATAGGATTTTTACCATTCGCAGCCCCAACAGCACGAACAGCTTTCACATTACCAATGGATTCGGCAATTTGTTTATACGTCCGAGTTTCACCAAATGGAATATTTAACAATGCAGACCAAACAGCTTTTTGAAAATCTGTACCCTTAAATTCAAGTGGCAAATTAAATTGTGTTCGCTGCCCTGCAAAATACTCGGTTAACTGGCTTTCGGCATCATTTAATATTGAATGATCATGGTTTTGTTTAAGTTCTAATAATTTCACCCTATTCGGATCATCATTTTCCCAAAGTACAGCAATAAGCGCATGATCATGCGCGACGAGCGTTAATTGCCCAACGGGAGTTTGTATTTTCTTAAAATAATATTGCATAACTCATCTCAATGAGGCTGTATAGATATAGTACGCAATACTAATGATAAGATAAATTTTTTATTTCGATTCATTACATATAAAAAAATCGCCAGTAAATACTGGCGATTTTTTTTAAAGCTTTATATTTTAAGATGATGATAATTTCATAAGCACTAGCCCTGAAATAATTAGTACCGCTGCAAGCATACGCATTGCAGATGCAGGTTCTCCTAAAATAAAAATACCAACTAAAAATGAACCAACTGCACCAATACCTGTCCAAATTGTATAAGCCGTACCTAAAGGTAAAGTCCGCATTGCATATGCAAGCAAACCAAAACTTAAAATCATAAATACAAGTGTAACAATTGTTGGTGTCACTTTAGTAAAACCATCTGAAAGCTTCATTGAATAAGCCCAAACAATTTCAAATACACCTGCAAGTAATAATGTAATCCAAGCCATAACCTGTCTCAAAAAAAAGTAAGTGTCAGGTCGTCCTGACTTATCATACTTATTAGAAAATATAAGGATCATTTTCTAAATAAGGGGGGCGTCCCTCTAATCTTACAAGTATAAATTATTTCATGTTTTATGAATGTCGCTATTACATTTCTTGACTATTTAACTAAACTTAACCCTATAAATAAGACAAAACCATGCTATTGCACCCAATAGCATGGTTATTTTTATTAAAAATTAAACTGAACACCTACGCCATATAACCACGACTTTTTAGAGTCAGACTGATCTTGCCAATTCGTTTCTTTATCACCTTTTTCATAGCCATAAGATACATCAATATAAGGCTTAATGTTTTTGGTAATTTCATAGCGTGTTTCTAAACCAAAATGCAACTCACTTAAACCCGATTTTTTTGCATATTTTGAGTCATCATTCAATACAAATTGCGCATCAAAATAAGGCTTCAGAATCAATTTTTGTGTTAGTAAAACATCTCGATCAGATTCAATACTTAATAAAAATTGCTTATCTTTTCCTATAAAGGCATAAATATCTGTATCAAAAAAGTATGGTGCTAATCCATTTAAACCTAAAGCAGCATAAGTTTGCGACTTTTCATCTTCATGAGATGGATCATAGGTATAACGAACACCTGCTTGAATATCCCAAAAATCTGCCATCGCACGGCTGTACATAAACTTAGCATCATAACTGCTTTTTTCAGACTCCTCTTTTTCTACATGTACCTTTGTGAAAAGTTTATTTTCATCTGTACCAATCCAGCTTTCTATCTCTCCTAGCCAAATACCTTTGCCTGATTCATCTACCAACCACTTATTACTAAGTTCAGTCGATTGATAAATTTGCCCACCATGCTCCTTTGTATGGTCTGCATTATGAGCTTGATCGGCATGACTAGTTGAAGATATATGTTCAGATGGAGGTTCATGTTGTTCCATATTTGGCATGTTCATTGGAGCGCTCTGCATGTGCATGCTATGGTTTTCCATTGCAAATGCTTGTCCGTTTAAACATAAAATTGAAATGCCAAGAACATGTTTCATCTTAATGATGCGCATGTTGACCTCCGTCTGTTGTTGTTTTTAAATCAACTTTCTGCAATGTAGTTTCTTTTTTATTGTTCTGATTTTCATCAGCTACATTTGCCACAATTAGTTTTGTCATCATACCAGCACTCATGTGGTATAGAAGATGACAGTGAATTGCCCATTCACCCATTTCATTTGCTGTTAATAAAGCTGTCATTGTTTTACCTGGTGGTACAACAATAGTGTGCTTATTCGGTAAATCGGAAGATGCCTGCCCATTTTCCAACTGCATAAACATGCCATGTAAATGCATTGGATGCGCCATCATACTGTCATTAACAAACTTCAATCGAATACGTTCACCAAATTTAACGTTTAAAGGCTCTGCTTCGTTAAATTTTTTCCCATTAATTGTCCAAATATAGCGCTCCATTGTGCCGCCTAAATGAACTTCCAACTCACGCGTTGCTTCACGAGTATCTGGCTGTGGAGTTAAAGATTTTAAATCACTATATTGCAATGCTTTATTCATTTTAGGGGTTGCAGCATTTGCCCATCCTTGCACAGTTTGGGCATCTTCGCTCTTCTGTTCAGACATTGTCATTTCATGATGGTCATGTTGCATTTGAGTATGATCAGGCATTGTTGCTATATCATGATTCATTGCTTGATGATTCATTTTAGAATGATCTAAATCATCATTGTGTATTGCAGCATTCATATTATGAGACTCATGATTCATGCTCTGCATTGAACCATGTCCCATATCTTTCATCGTTAATAATGCACGTGGTCTTGCTTGTGGTATTTGAATTTTTTCAGGTGCTTTCACTTGCTGATTTTGCAAAGATGCCAAAGCAAAACCTGTACGATCAATAGATTCTGCTTGAATTTGATAATGATCTTGTTTCGGCTCCACAATTACATCATAAGTTTCAGCAGCACCAATACGAAACTCATCTACATTGACAGGTTTTACAGGTTGACCATCGGCACTAACCACAGTCATTTTTAAGTTTGGAATTCGGACATCAAAAAAAGACATTGCCGATGCATTAATCACACGCAAGCGTACTTTTTCATTAGGATTGAATACGCCTGTCCAATTTTGTTCAGGTGTTTTTCCATTCACCAAAAATGTGTAACCCGTTACATCAGACAAATCAGTTTTTAACATGCGCATTTGGTTCCACATAGAACGATCTTGCCATGTATTTTTTAAACCATCTTTTTTAATTTGAACAAAAACATCTTTTAATGTTTCACGGCGATTTTGATAAAATTCCGATGATTTCTTCAAATTTGCCATAATCTGTTCACTTGAAGATTCATGAAAATCGGACAGCATTACCACATAATCACGATCTGTTTTTTCAGCAGTAGTAACAGGCTGTTTATGTTTCGGGTAAATCACCAATGGTCCATATAAGCCATCTTGTTCTTGCCCTTTTGAATGTGCGTGATACCAATATGTTCCGTTTTGACGAACCTTAAATTTATAAGTGAAATCTTTCTTCGGTGCGATTCCTTTAAACTGGTTAAATCCTGGTACACCATCCATTAATCCTGGCAATAACAATCCATGCCAATGTACTGAAGTATCCTGATTTTTAAGATTATTATGTACATGAATAACCGCATCATCCCCCTCTTCAAACTCAAGAAGTGGTGCAGGAAACTGACCATTGACCGTGATTTTTTTGACTAATTTCCCAGTAACATTCACCATTTTCTCATCAATTGTCAGGTGATATTCCTTTACTGCTGAAAATGTATAAGTGGATGTGAATATGCTAACTACTATAAGTAGTTGCTGGTGTAATTTGATAGACATGACTAATCCTTGAATTTGAAAAATATAAAGTAAATTCAGGATTAAGCTTGTGGAGGGCGTAAAATATCTTGTCTAAAATCGGAAGAATGGAACCTTGAATATACAAAATTTCGAGCTGTTGGTAAGACAACTTTATCTAAATTAAACTGCTGTTCATCTACAACATCAATATTAAACACCGATATTTGACATTGCGGTGTTATACATCCGTGGCAATTGTCATGTGACATGTGTTGCTGATGCGTACTTACATTTTCTTGACAGTGATCATTGGCAGGCATTGGTTCAGCATGCTCCGCCATATCTTGACAATGATTTATAGATGAAACGTGATGTGAGTTTGATTCAAATTTAGTATGTTCTAAATTTTTTTGTACTTGAGTTGCAGGCACGAAAGCAAAGGCAATACCTGTCCAACTCATCAACATAGTGACAAGTAAAACAAAAGTAATACTTTTACGTTTCATGAACTGCATGGGCATAGCCTTTTATGACAACAATAGGTCTATTCTTTGAATGTGTTCCTCATTCGCGCTTGAGAATAACCGAGTGTTGTTTTATACACAAATTTTAAATTTACAATTAACAATACAGCAACAAAGTAAAAAAATGATCATTAAAATAATAAAGCTATTTATTCATCAGTCACTTTTTAAACAAAAGGTTAATAAACACACGACTACCAGCTAAACTAAAAACACAAAAAAAGGACTCATTTGAATCCTTTTTAGACATTTTTTGTATAATTTGCAAACCGTTGACACTTAAATGTTTATAAATTAATCGAGTTATCCATATAGTTACAAACATAGATATCTATACAGTTATAAACAAAGTTATCCACAGATTGTAGATAACTTATTCAAAATACCCTAAGCTTGAACTAAACCTACTTTTGCAAGTTCTGAGCGCATTTCGTTAATTACAGCTTGATAATCTGGCTTACCAAAAATAGCTGAACCTGCAACAAACATATCTGCGCCAGCTTCTGCAATTTCACGAATATTTGCAGGCCCTACACCACCATCTACCTCTAAACGAATGTCACGACCTGAAGCATCAATAATTTTTCGTGCTTCACGCAATTTTTCCAATGTCATTGGAATAAATTTTTGGCCACCAAAACCAGGGTTCACGCTCATCAATAAAATTTGATCCACTTTATCTAGCACGTAATCTAGGTAATGTAATGGTGTTGCAGGATTAAATACTAGACCAGCTTTTGCACCACCCGCCTTAATTAATTGCAATGAACGATCAATATGATCTGATGCTTCAGGATGGAACGTAATAATATCTGCACCAGCATCTAAAAAGTCACCAATCATACGATCAACTGGAGACACCATTAAATGCACATCAATAGGTGCTTTAATGCCATATTTTTTAAGTGCCTTACATACGCCTGCACCAAATGTTAAATTTGGAACATAGTGGTTATCCATAACATCAAAATGTACGACATCAGCACCTGCTGCAATAACATTTTCAACTTCTTCACCTAAACGAGCGAAATCTGCTGATAAAATTGATGGCGCAATTAAATATGGCTTGGACATGTAAGGGAACCTTGCTGGTATTTGGATTGATCCTGTAATTATAGCAAATTGTGATTCAGTGCGGGTTGTTGAATTATTCACATCACGATGAACGTTCTATTTTTCAAACGCAATGTTACAATATGAGAATTATTCTCGTTTATAATATTTGTTAAAATTATGTGAAATATACAAGAGTATAAAATATGAAAAGCCAAGCTCACATTGAAACAGCACAAGCCTCAAAAATAGCAAAACGCCTACTCAATCACTGGAAACATAAATTTGATGTTGAGCAAACTGAATTAGAGATGAAAATTTTTATGCCAAGTGCAACAGTGACATTAAGTCCAAACACAGATTCACTCCAAGTAAATATTGATTTTAAATCTGATGAATTTTCACAAGAAAAACTAGAACAAGTTGTTTTAGATCACTTGATTCGTATGGGACAAGAAGAACTTCATGCAAACTGGTCACGTAATTAATTGAATATTGTCGCAGTATAAAAATGAATAAGGGAGGCATAGACCTCCCTTATTTTTATAAAACTTACTTAAATCTATTTTTGTTGTTGTGCATCAAAATCTCTTACAGCCTGAATTCGAGCCTTAGTTGCAGGATGGCTTTGTAAAAAATCAAATACTGAACCCTCTTTAGCCTCTTCTTCATTCTTAGATGACTCTTCTTTATTATCATCTTCTAAACGCTGTAAAAAATTAGCAAAATGAACAGTTGGAATCTTATGTTGATGCATCGTATTTAATGCATAAAGATCCGCTTCAGATTCAAAATCACGTGAATATTTAGCACCAATTAATGCGACAGGAACGGTTGTAACAAGATCTGATGCATCTCCTGTAATCGCAATTAAAATCACACTAAAACCTAAACTCGATAAAGTTTGTTGCAGACTATGCTTTTGAATTAAATGTCCTTGTTCATGTGCAAGAACACCAATAATTTCATCATCATTCTTTGCAAGCTCTACCAACTCATCCGTCACAATAATGGTATTGTTAGGAATTGCTAATGCATTTGCGCCTATTTGCTCTCCTGCTCTAAATACTATTTTGGCAGGCTTGCCATCTGCAACAATACTATTATATTTATCAACAATTTGCTTCCGCCTTACATCCGATAAAGTTGTTTCACTTGTAGCAGATACAACATATTGTTCAGCTTCATCACCTATTGTTTTAAGCGTATCGGCAGGTAAATGTTTTGCCACATAATAAGCAGCTGTAGGCACACCCCATTTCACTGTCGCGAATATAAGAGCAGCTACAAATATTGCACTAAACAAAATAAGACTTGGAGATTTTTCAAGCTTCCAAATCGAGTGATATGTCTTTTTACTATTAAGCTGAAACCATTCAGGTAAAGCCTCCCTAAACTCCAATCGAGCCTCATCTTTTAATTCAATAATAGGATGAATTTTTCCTAGTGCCCCAATGAGCGTCATATCTTCATACAAATAAAGACGCTCCAATTCAAGCTGCTCACCATAACGCACTAAAATATTTTTCTCATCTATAGCGTAGACTTTTGCTTGATATGGCTTTGAGCTAAAACCATCATAAAATACAACGTCAACATTCGATGTTTGCATATTCAGTTCCCGTTACAGTGATACATCAAAGTCAAATACATCACTAATTTCTTCAGCAATGGCACTATGATCTTCTTGAATGCGATTTAGCATCTCATCTGGATTATTTTTTAAATTCAAACTTAATGATTCTACTTGATATTTATATAACCGAATTGCTGCCCAAGGAGACATAAAACCAATCGTGATAATTTTCATAAACCAATTACTCACAATAATCCACGCATAACGCCATTGATTACAATTGGTCTGAAATTCACTACGACTTAACGTGGTATTGTTCCAAGTTGCCATAAAAGTTCGTGCAGAAATTAAGGGCCAAATAAACAATAAACCCAATATATAAATTGCAAAAAAAAGATAACCAATGGTATCTACACCAACATTTGCTAAAGAACCGACCATAACCCAAAGCACAATTGCTGAAATACCAATGAGTGCAATAAATGCTAAAAATGGATAATAAAATGCCCCCATAAAGGCAGACCATTCTGCACGTAATTTAAACTTCAGCTGCCCAACATATAAATGATCTAAACTATATTTTTTAAACAACCAAACTGCGACAGGATAAAATAAACCTAATGTAAATATTGTTAGTAGAATGGATTTGAAAAACACCAAATAAATTTCTTTATTTGTTCCAGAAAAATAAAATCTGCTATTACCAAACTTACTATTTCTTGCTTTAAAGCGAAGAGTTGCACGAATTAACCACGGTACAACAAAATAAATTATAACCAAGCCAATTAATGTTGCCTTCAGTGAATAGCTCGAAATCACCGAAAATGCGATATAAAGCCCTAAAGCAATTAAACGACCAATTAAAATTTTACGAGGTATACCTGTAAAGTCAAAACGGCGCTTAAAAAATTCTGTATTTCCATAAAAATAACGTAAACGACGTACTTTTGCCCAAGGAGCATATAAGCCTATCGTCACAATCGTTAAAAGAATATTCACAATCCAAATACCAAAGTATTCAGATGCATTTCCATGAAAGTAGAAAGAGTGTTTCTTTTTCCAGTGCTCTACTTCGCTCTGTGCAGGAGGAAGTTCTGGTGGAAATGGTGGTTCTACAATAGATTGATTGTCTAAATTACCTTCTGGTGTTTGCATGAAAAATCCAGTTATTTTTAATTTTGTTATCAGTCAAAGACCTACTTTAAATAGATCAAAAAAAATGCGTTAAATCTTATAAAAGATAAAACGCATTATCTCTGAATCATAAAAAACTTACAAATATGAGATGAGGTAGCCTATATCTAAGCTTGTAATTGTTCATGATGAAATTTCAAATGATCTTCAATAAAACTTTGAATAAAGTAATATCCATGATCATAGCCTTCATGTTCACGTAAAGTTATTTTTTGACCTACTGTAGCACATGCTTGTTCCAACAAAGTTGGATTCAACTGAGAATAGAACTGATCATTTAATCCTTGATCAATTAAAATATCTGCAAATAAAGCGCCTTTTTGTTTTACTAAAGCAGTTGCATCATGTGCTAACCATTCAGATTTATCTAAGCCTAAATAACTAGAAAATGCTTTTTCACCCCAAGGACATTGGCTTGGTGCACAGATTGGTGCAAATGCAGAAACAGACTTAAACTTTTCAGGATATTTAAGTGCAAGTGTTAATGCACCATGCCCTCCCATAGAATGTCCAAAGATTCCAATTTTATTCTGCTCTATTAAAAACTCTTGATTAACTAATGCATAAAGTTCATTTGCAATGAACATTTCCATCTGGAAATGTTCATTCCACGGAGCTTGTGTCGCATTAATATAAAACCCCGCCCCCTGACCAATATCCCAATGATCACCCTGTTCAACATTTTCACCACGTGGTGATGTATCAGGCGTAATTAAAATCAGGTTAAGTTGTGCTGCTAATTGCTGCGCATGCGCTTTTATAGCAAAAGTTTCTTCCGTACAGGTCAAACCTGCTAAATAAAATAATGCGGGACAGGCTTCACCATTTAAAGCCTTTTTAGGAAGATAAATACCAAATTTACTTTCACCTTTTAGGCTTGTGGAATTAATCTTATAAATGCGCTGCTCACCATTAAAACATCTATTATTTTGGATTAATTCCATAAAACTCCCCTTTTAAATCAATGAATAGTCAGTGGCATTTCCACATTCGATGTTGTTTTTACAGGATTCACCTGCGGAAATAAACGTTGCTCAAATTGAGGCAGCATTAACTCCATATTTTTACCAATAGCCCATTGCGGTTCCGATGGTTCAAAACCTTGTGCATTTTCCCATTTCGCAACAGTATCTTTCGCCTGATTAAAGGCATCAAACATCGAGTGCTGCTCACGCATTGCCTGATCAAAGAAAGCACGGCCAAAATACGTATAATCTGCTTCATTTGAACAACCAAATGATGCCCTATCTGCTGCTGATGCAGTAATAATTAAAGTGTTTTCATCTTGCAATTCAGAAACAAAACTTCCTGAATAGCATGCTGAAATTACAATCACACGCCAACGAATGCCAGACTTGTCTAAAGTATCTTTCAGCCATTTTGGATCGACTTGTTTTAAGTCTATTGGTGCATTTTCCATTTCAAACTGATTTGGTAATCCATGTGATGTCATATATAAAAATAACACATCACTTTCCCTATTCATCTGCTGTCCCATACGGCGCAGTGCCATTTCCATACTCGTTCTAGATGCAATAGGAATGACATTTCGTGTCATTGGATTATTTACAAGAATCATAGAGCGTGAAAAAGTTCCAAATCGGGTATCAAACTGTTCTTTTATACGTTCAATTTCAGACATGAAAACATCTTGATAACTTGCACCTGCCACACCTAAAAAATACCAATGTGATTGTGCAAACTCACCAAACTCAATACCTTCAAGTGCTTTATTTAAAATTCGGTTTTGAGCATAAAAAGACTCTTCACTAAAAGATGGTGGAACATCTTCCACCTTCCAAATAGGCTGACTTTTTACAGACATTTGCCAAACAACTAACGTGAATAATGTTGCAGCAATAATAAGAGCACGCTCCCACCACGGCCAATTTAACTCACGTGCAAACACCCAAACTACAGCAAGGCTTTGCCAAACAAACAACACCATAAACAATATAGGTAAATAGTCGTAAAGCGCATAAGGCAGTACATCAACCATACCCAAATATTGAATAAAGCTTTGTAATAATGCGATATGAGTATCTAGCACTAACCAAAGCAATGCTGGAACAAGCATTAATCGCGGATTATTAACACGTTGAGATAAAAAAATCCCGACAATAAGCGCAATGAATGGCCAAAGTGCATAACTAACTAAACCTTGAGGATTAAATTCCCCTAGTTCACCCGCACTTAACCAGCTAAATAATGTGTTTGCAGCACCACCCAATATTCCCCAAAAAATAAGCTGAAAAATAGATGGGCGTACAATTTGTAAAGAACGTCGTGAACCTAAGAATAGCCATAATCCAGCAGTTTGATTGCTTTTAAGATCATGCCAGAAGTTTATGGAGGGTTTGAAATCAATCATAGGTTCAACGTGTTGTTATAGACCGCAATTTGAATAATTAGTTTATGCCTGATAATTTTTTTATCAATGACGTTTTTTCACTATATCTCAAATCTTTGCAGTTTATTTAAGTAGTTACCAAAATACTAAGCAAGATCATGTTGAAAATATGCATCAAAACGACAAGCATCTCCTTGCCATTGATGATTTGGTTCTTGATTTGCTAAAAATACGGCAAGTCTTGGGCGTTTGACTACAACTCGCTTTGCAATTTTTTGTGCTAATTCAAGTAAGTTATCACCTAAATCCATTTCACCATCTTCAGGTAAAATTAAATGCAATAATTGCATTTGCTTTTTAACTTGTGCTTGTTTCTTTTCTGCTTGTTGGTTTTGATCACGTTGTGGAAACATTGGATCAAGATAAGCAACATCAAAAATACTGCCCTGTTCAGCTTGTTGTTTCAAAAAGTCAGCTGAATCAGAAAATACTAAATGAATGCGTTGAGCTGTTTTTTGTAAAAAGGGATCTGCCAATGCTGTTCTTTGTGCATCTTCCAATAATGTAAATAAAACTGGATGACGTTCTACTAAAGTCACTTCAGCACCTAAATGCGCCATCAGTAAACTGTCATGCCCTAGTCCCGCAGTTGCATCCACCAATTTAGGCTTTTCACCTAAATTACATGCTCGAGCAATCATTTCAGACTTTAATGATGCTCTCTTTAAGCGACCTACTTCTGCTTTCCAATCGGGTTGCATTTTCATGCCATTAGCACACAGCCATAATCCAAAACTATCTACACACAACGCCAATTCAGGATTTAAACGTAAAAAGCGAGCATTCAATTTTTCAACTAGCTCAATATTTACTTGTACTCCACGAGAAGAAAGCACAACAGCGAACTGTTGTGCTTTCTCTTGGAATTCTTGTTCTGTATATAAGCGAATTCCGCTTACCATAATTTCCAGCCTGTAAATGCAAAAAGTAAAATCACGAGACCTGATAGAATTCGGTACCATGCAAAAATCATAAAGTTACGTTTAGCAACATACGCAACTAATGCACGAATCAATATAAGTGCAGAAATAAATGAAACCAACAAGCCTACTGTAAGCACTAACCAATCAAAGCTAGTTTGGAACACATCATAGCTTTGATATAAATCGAGTAAACCTGCACCCACAATTACAGGAATACCTAAAAAGAATGAAAATTCGGTTGCTGCTTTACGTGATACACCTAAGAACATTGCACCAATAATGGTTGCACCTGAACGTGATGTTCCCGGAATTAAAGATAAGACTTGTATCAGACCAATCCATATTGCATCTTTAAAAGTTAAATCATCTACTTCTTGAGCACGAACTTGTGGTGGATTTTTTTCAATCCACATGATAATGAAGCCACCAACAATTAAACCTATTGCGACCGCAACATCATTAAATAACAATGCTTTTACTGTTTGACCAAAAGTTAGTCCTACCAGCATGATAGGAATAGATGCAAAAATAAGCCCTAAACCTAAATGACGTCCTTTTGCCTCTCCTGTAATTAAGCCCGTTGCCGCACCCCAAAGACGTGCCCAATATTCATAAATTACAGCTGCAATTGCACCCATTTGTATGGCGATTACGAATACATCACTTTTTTCTTTTGTCCAAAAATTCATAAGTTCGGACGCTAAAATTAAGTGTCCTGTACTTGAAATTGGTAAAAACTCAGTGATCCCTTCTACAATACCCATAATCGCTGCTTTGAGCAGCAGTAAAAGATCCATAAAAAATCCTAATTATTTACCCTGTTCTGGGATTTTTTTCCAAGCGTCATCACGTAGATAGACTGGTAACGCAAGCTCTGCATCCAACCAATTTTCGTGTTTCGCTAATTCTCGGGCAATAATAGCAATATCTTCCGCTGTTGCACTTAAGCTCTTGTATTGTATTTGTTCTTCATTGACCAAACCAGCACCTGAGCCTATAAGTTGATATTTCACAACATGTTTTGCTTTTTCATAGCTCAATAATTGCTCTTCATCTACCGCTTGCATGATATTGTTTTCATCAAGCTTAAAACTTGCAATATAAACTTCACTCATACGAGCATCAAGAACAGCCGTTACCTCTGTTAATTTCGCTTCACGATAGGCATTTTGTGCCAAAGCTTGCAATGTCGATACAGGAATAACTGGAATATCATTTGACCAAGCCAAAGCTTGTGTCACAGCCGCATTAATACGTACACCACTAAATGAACCTGGTCCGCGACTAAATGCAATTGCTGTTAAATCAGATACTTGAATTCCAACTTGTGAAAAACCTTGCTCAATCATAGGTAAAATGGTTTGAGTCTGGGCTTTTGCTCTTGTATCTAGTTGAAAAAACAACGCTTGAGTTTCATTTACAATTGAAACGGAACACTGCTCATTGGCAGTTTCCAATGCCAGCAATTTCATGCACGACCTTAAAATAAATCAGATAAATATAGTGGTTATGATACTCCACTCGTTCATTGTTCGCGAGAGATTCTGATCGTTGAAACTTAAATCTAGCTTAAATTTTAAGTCGTACAAAAATACCTTATTTGGCAAGCTTAAAGATGAACTTCTTCCAACTGCACAAACTTTTTAAAATGCTCTGCATAATGCAATGCACTGTTTTTTAACATTGCTTCACCAGATTCATCTAAAGTCTTAACGACTTTCCCAGGTGATCCCATTACCACAGAATTATCGGGAATGACCTTACCTTCTGGAATTAATGAATTTGCACCAATAATACAATTTTTCCCAATCACAGCATTGTTCAGTACAACTGCGTTAATACCAATTAAACTGTTGTCACCAACCGTACAACCATGAAGCATCGCTTGATGCCCAATCGTGACATATTGTCCAATTTTCATTTCAATACCAGCATCTGTATGAAGAACGGCATTCTCTTGGACGTTGGTGTAATTTCCTAAAGAAATTTTGCTGTTATCACCACGAATAACCGCACCAAACCAAACACTTACTTCTTTACCTAGTTCAACTTGACCAATCACAGTGGCATTATTTGCAACCCATCCATCCCATGGCAAGTGCTTTGCTTTAGGTTGATGTCCTTGAAATTTATACAACATGTCTTTCTTCCTGAAAGTTAAAACTTTATTTAGTATCTAAAGTTGGCGAATTTAGCAGTAATGGCCATTCTTTTTTATAATCTAAACCATTTTGAAAAAGTGATACCAACATCCGAGCAGTTAGCCCCCAAACCACTTCATTTTCGACCTGCATACTTGGAAAATATAGTTTTTGTTGTGCATATTGCACTTCATAAGGAATAGTTGGCGCATCCATTAAACTTTTTAAAGATGCAAAAAAAATACGGTCAATTTCAGTGGGTTGTGGTTGAAGTTCAATGTGTGGAGGAATTAACCCAACGATTGGTTTTACGGTTAATCCATTTTTTGCTTTTTGCATAGGCAAATCACCAATTAACTGAACATCAAACGGATTTAATGCTGTTTCTTCTTGAGCTTCTCTCAAGGCAACAACAATATTGCTCGTATCTTGTGGATCACGCTTACCACCAGGAAATGAAACTTCACCCGCATGACTATTCATCATAATAGAACGGCGTGTTAATAAAACTTTAGGATCTTGCTCATCTGTAATCGCAATTAATACAGCCGCTTGAGCTTCCTTGGCTTTTGCCTCGAAGCGCAACCTTTGCTGCAACAATTGTGTCAATGAATTATGATCCATAAAATTTTTATCCTTTTTGCTCTAATTCCATCATAGCTGAATTTCTATCCAATGAAAGAGAGATGATGCCAAAGTCCTAAAATTCAGTTATTCTGACAATACCTTTATCAGTGACGATGAATATGAACTTCTGTGGCAATTGTGGACATAAAACAACTGAGAAAATCCCTTTAGGTGACCATCAGCTCCGTCGTGTTTGTACAGAATGTGGAAGTATTCATTATGTAAATCCTAAAGTCATCTGTGGTGCACTAGCACTGTGGGAAAATAAAGTTTTACTGTGTCGTCGCGCTATTGAACCGCGTTATGGTTTATGGACACTACCTGCGGGCTACATGGAACTATATGAAACAATGGAGCAAGGTTCAGCACGTGAAACACGTGAAGAGGCTGAAGCTGAAATTGAGATAGAAAAATTATATTGCATGTATAACATTCCACGTATTGGACAAATTTACGTACTTTTTAAAGCCAATATTATTGATGGTAAATTTGGCGCAGGTGAAGAAACCATTGAATCTCGTTTATTTAGTGAAGATGAAATTCCTTGGAATGAACTTGCGTTCCCTAGCGTTGAACGTACTTTGCGCCATTATTTCGAAGATCGTAAAACGAACGAATTTCCAACGCATCTAGAAACACTTGGTTCACGTTTAGATCATACAGGCTAAAGATTCACCTCATTAAATACCCTCAAGCTCATTCAACAATGGGCTTTTGTTTTATTTAAGTATTCAAACTCTTTATTCCTCTTGCTTTTATCGTGTCTAAACTTCGGTTTCATGTAAAATAAAGGTGAAATTTAATGATGTGTTTTTGCTGTATATGATGAACTCTCCGACATTCAAACAGGCTTTATCTCAACAAGCGTTTTCTACTCAGGAACTTCTTGAATGTTTACAGACATATCGTCATCTCATTTACCTAAATAACAATTTCAAACCTATTATTGGTTTTTCAGCAGAACATTCTGTACTTATACAAAACCATGATATTCAATTTTCATCGGCACAATTTCAGTGTTTAAATGATTTTTTTAATGCAAGCTTAAACATACAATCTCCTTGTTTGACTATGGGTTTTGTAAGTTATGACTATGCCGCAAATCAACAAGTTCAAGCGCAAGAAAAAGTACAACCGAGTTTGTTCTTAGGTCAATTCAAACATTATTTAAGTTTTGAAAATGATACGTGGTATTTCAATAGTTTTGACACTCAGGCTTCAAGTACTTTTCAAGAAGTTGAACAGCTTACTAAAACTAAAACATCAGCAAAAATACTTGAACTTCACGCACCGTGCCAAAGTCGTTGGAATAAAAAACAATACACCAATGCTTTTCAAAAAGTACAAGATTACATTGTGGCTGGTGACTGTTATCAAATTAATTTAACGCAAGAATTTAACGCTCAAGCAGATGGCTCACTGTTATCTACTGCCGATGCATTTTGGGCACTAACCAATGCACCATATTCAGGGTATTTGCGTATAAATGATTTTGAATTACTCAGTTGTTCACCTGAATTATTCATAGATTTTGAAACCAATAAAAAAATTGTGACCAAACCTATTAAAGGCACAATGCCACGTTATAACGATCCAATTTTAGATGAGCAATCTAAAAACACCTTAAAACATTCAGAAAAAGATCAGGCTGAAAATGTCATGATTGTTGATTTATTACGAAATGATTTAAGTGTGTATGCAGAAGTTGGCTCAGTAAAAACGCCTAAATTGTTCAATATTGAAAGCTTTAACCAAGTTCACCACATGGTCAGTGAAATTGAAGCAACCCTAAAGGAAAATGTACAACCTTTCGATGTTCTCATGTCTGCATTACCAGGTGGATCAATTACAGGTGCACCTAAAATTCGAGCAATGCAAATTATTGATGAACTTGAACAAGGTGCTCGCGGTGTTTACTGTGGCTCTATGGGTTATTTTAACTCCGATGGTACAGGTTCTTGGAACATCCTTATCCGTTCAATTCAAAAATACCAAAACGGGCTTTCAATTTGGGCTGGTGGTGGAATTACCATTGCCTCAAATTGTGATGCCGAGTATCAAGAATGCTTCGATAAAGTCGATGCCTTACTCAACTTACTCAATACTTGGCATAAAGCTAAATAAAAAAAGCGACTCATTTGAGTCGCTTTTTTTAATCCCTCCCAACCTCTCTCTTTGTTAAAAGGGAGAAGTTTCCCTCTTTTATCGAAGGAAAGTTAGGGTGGATTTATCTTCTGTTATATTCGGTAGCAATTACCCCAAAATTTCATTTTTCAACGTATCGACTAAACGCTGATTTTGCTCATCTGTACCAATCGTAATACGTAAGAATTGATTAATGCGAGGCTTATTAAAGTAGCGCACAATAATGCCATATTCACGTAATTGACTCGCCAATTCACCTGCATCTTTCGATGGTAACGTGGTGAAAATAAAGTTTGCGCTTGATGGTAAAGTTTCAAAACCAAGATCTGCCAATTGAGCTACTAACTTTTCACGGCTTTCAATTACTTTACGATTTTGCTCTTCAAAATATACTTGATCTTCAAACGATGCCACAGCAGCAGCAATTGCAAAACGGTCTATCGGATAAGAGTTAAAGCTATTTTTTACCGCCTCAAGCGCAGCAATTAAATGTGGTTGAGCAATTGCAAAACCAACACGCAAACCTGCTAAAGAACGTGATTTAGAGGTAGTTTGACACACCACTAAATTTTCATACTTTTCAACTAGACTTACCGCAGATTCAGCACCAAAGTCGACATAAGCTTCATCAATCACAACCACAGAATTAGGGTTTGCTTGAAGTACTTCTTCAATTGCAGAAAGCCCCAAAGCAATACTAGTTGGTGCATTTGGGTTGGTGATAATAATACCGCCATTCGGCTGTTTATAATCATCAACTACAATTTCAAAATCATCATTCAAAGGTAAAATTTTAGTTTTTGTTGAAAGACCAAAAAATTGACTATAAACAGGATAAAAACTGTAAGTAATATCTGGATAAAGAATCGGCTTATCTTGAATAAAAAACGCTTTAAAAATATGCGCTAAAACTTCATCTGAACCATTTCCAACAAATACATTTTCAACAGCAACATCCTGCTGTTTAGCAATGGCTTGTTTTAATGCAGACGCATCAGGGTCGGGATATAAACGAAGTACATCTGCCGAATTTGCTAAAACTGCTTGAACTGCTTCAACCACTTTAGGCGATGGCGGATACGGATTTTCGTTGGTATTTAACTTCAATAAGTTTTGAATTTTTGGTTGCTCACCTGGAACATACGGTTCTAACTCACGTACTTCAGGACTCCAAAAACGCATTTGTTCATTTGTAATATTCATTTTTCAATCTCATAGTTCCCTCTCCTGAGCAAATTTTAAAGCACTGCTTTAAAATGAAGCACAAGTGAGGGTTAGGCAGAGGTTTTATCTTTTTTAACTACTGATAACGGTAACGAGCAGAGCGTGCATGCGCATCTAAATTTTCTTGTTGTGCAAGAATATCTGCTGTTTTTGCTAATGTTTTTACACCATTTTCAGAGCACATAATTAAGCTTGAACGCTTTTGGAAATCATATACACCAAGTGGTGAAGAAAAACGTGCTGTACCTGATGTTGGTAATACGTGGTTAGGGCCTGCACAGTAATCACCAATGGCTTCAGGTGTATAACGCCCCATGAAAATTGCACCCGCATGGCGAATATCTTGAGACATTTTTTCCGCTTCATCTAAACACAGCATTAAGTGTTCAGGCGCAACTTGGTTAATTAATTCTGCACCTTCAGCACGGTCTTTGACTAAAACCAATGCACCACGATTCACAATTGAAGTACGTGCAATGTCAGCTTTAGGTAAAGCTTCTAAGTGCTTTTCAATCCACTGTTCAACTTCATTTAAAAGTTGTTCATTTGGTGTAATGAAAACGGCTTGTGCAACGGTGTCATGCTCTGCTTGAGACAATAAGTCCATTGCAAGCCATTCGGCATTATTTTCGCCTTCTGCATAGACTAAAATTTCAGAAGGCCCTGCAATCATGTCAATACCAACTTGACCAAATACAGCACGTTTTGCCGCAGCAACAAAACGGTTACCTGGCCCTGTAATTTTATCTACAGCAGGAATTGTTTCTGTACCGTATGCCAAAGCTGCAACAGCTTGTGCACCACCAATAGTAAATACACGGTGTACGCCTGCTAAATGCGCTGCTGCCAATACTAGTGGATTTAAATCACCATTTGGTGCAGGTACAACCATAATAATTTCAGCCACACCTGCAACATGTGCAGGAATAGCATTCATTAACACTGAAGATGGGTATGAAGCCAAACCACCTGGTACATAAATACCAACACGGTCAAGTGGTGTTACTTTCTGCCCCAATGTATTGCCCAAAGCATCTACATAAGTCCAACCATCTTGTTTTTGTGCTTGGTGAAATTCACGCACACGGTTTGCAGCAAGCTCTAAAGCTTCACGGGTTTCTGTTGTTAAACCATCGAACGCAGCTTTTAACTCTTCTTGAGTGAGTTCTAATTCTGAAAATTGATGTGCTGGATGTCGATCGAATTGTTGTGTGAGTTTAAGTACATGTGCATCACCATGTTGGCGTACATCTGCAATAATTTGGTCTACAGTTTTTAAAAGTTCTGGATCACTCACAGTTTCAAAAGCTAACAAGTCTTTAAATACTTGTTTGAAGTTCTGCTCTTGAGTCGATAAACGTCGCATCAATTTACCCACACGGATAGTTAGGAAAGATTTAGTTTACCTTGTTTTGTATGGTTTGTGGGTATGATTCAACACTTGAAGGCTGAGTTTTATTGAAAATAACATTTGGTTTTATTGACGAAAGTATTCACCTTCTCAATATTTCCAAACTCAAAATCATGTATAAAAAAACCGCCCTTTCAGGCGGTTCTTCAAATAAGTTTAAAGCTTATTTTTTCGCTTCACGCTCTTCCACAGCTTTTTCAAGTTGTGCAAGAATCGGGTTCAACAAAGCTTGCTTACGTTTAAAGCTCGCTTTATTCACGATTAAACGTGAAGACACTTTGCAAATTTCTTCAAGTGGTTCTAAACCATTGGCGCGAAGCGTATTACCAGTGTCCACAACATCGACAATGTAATCACCTAAACCAACAAGCGGAGCAAGCTCCATAGAACCATAAAGCTTAATCACATCAACTTGTTCACCAAGGCTTGCATAATATTGACGTGTTAAATTTACATATTTAGTGGCAATTTTTAAACGACCTTTCGGACGCTCCATTCCAACCTTACCTGCTGTCATTAATTTACAAACAGCAATTTTAAGATCTAATGGCTCATAAACATTTTGCGCACCATGTTCCATGAGTACATCTTTACCTGCAACACCAATATCGGCAGCACCATTTTCAACGTAAGTTGGTACGTCCGATGCACGTAAAATTAAAATACGTACATGTTTATGGGTTGTAGGGAAAATTAACTTACGCGATTTATCTGGATCTTCTAATAAGTTAATCCCTGCTGTTTCTAGCAACGGTAAAGTCTCTTTTAAAATACGTCCTTTACTTAATGCTAAAGTTAAACCATGATCAAAATTTCCCATTACATCAAAATTAGGATCATCGTTTCTCATATCGCTCATTAATCTACTCGCTTAATTTGGGCACCAATACCTTGTAATTTTGCTTCAATATTTTCATATCCACGGTCAATATGATAAATACGATCAATCATCGTTTCCCCTTCAGCGGCTAAAGCAGCTAACACCAAAGAGAATGAAGCACGTAAATCTGTTGCCATAACAGGTGCTGCAGAAAGTTTTTCTACACCAGTTATAACAGCATCATTACCTTCAACCTGAATGTTTGCACCCATACGTGCCAATTCAGGTACATGCATAAAACGGTTTTCAAAAATCGTTTCAGAAACCGTTGCAAAACCACGACCAATAGCATTAACCGCCATGATCTGTGCTTGCATATCTGTAGGAAACTCAGGATGTGGTAATGTACGGAAGCTGACTGCTTTCGGGCGTTTACCCATCATATCTAGCTCGATCCAGTCATCACCACGGGTCACTTCTGCACCCATTTCTTCAAACTTCTCAAGCACAGATTCCATTAATGCAGGATCTGTATGCGTTGTTTTAACACGTCCACCCGTAATTGCAGCAGCAGCTAAATATGAACCTGTTTCAATACGGTCAGCAACAACAGCATATTCACAGCCATGCAAGCTTTCAACGCCTGTAACAACTAAAGTATCTGTATCTAGACCTTCAATTTTTGCACCCATTGCAATCAGCATGTTTGCAAGATCTGTAATTTCAGGTTCACGTGCTGCGTTACGAATAGTCGTAACACCATCAGCCAATACAGCAGCAGTTAAAATGTTTTCAGTACCACCAACGGTAACCATATCGAAAACAACTTCACCACCTTTTAAACGACCATCAACTTTCGCATGCACATAGCCATTTTCAACTTCAATTTCAGCACCTAAAGCTTCTAATGCTTTTAAGTGTTGATCGACTGGACGAGAGCCAATTGCACAACCGCCAGGTAATGAAACCTGAGCACTACCGTAACGAGCTAACAATGGACCAAGCACTAAAATAGATGCTCGCATTGTTTTAACAAGTTCGTAAGGTGCAAACTGATTATCTAGTGTTGATGTATCTGCAATCACTGTATCACCTTCATACTTCATGGTGATACCAAGACCTGCAATCAACTTAACCAATGTATTCACATCTTTAAGATTAGGTACATTCGTTAATGTGGTTGGCGTTTCTGCAAGAATCATTGCTGCTAAAAGTGGTAATGCTGCATTTTTTGCACCAGAAATACGCACTTCACCTTCGAGCTTAACGCCGCCCTGAATTAAAAATTTATCCAATTTATTAAGCTCCGAATAAGCTTGCTTTACGCCATTCTTCTTTAGTCATTGCGCGAATAGTAACTGCGTGTACTTCACCACTGGCAATATATGAATTTAACGGTGCATAAACCGATTGTTGACGAGCAACGGGACGTTTGCCTTCAAATTGTTCATCAACAATACGAAGATCAAATTTTCCGCCCTGCCCACTTACAGCAACTTCAGCCTCTGGAAAAGCCGCTTTTAAAATTTCAGTGAGCTGTTCACTATTCATCACAAAGACCTCTTATAGGACCGACGGTGTAAAAACCTGCCATTTTACTATAAATATAAAAAATAATTCATCTGTCAGTTGCATTATACCAATAAAAAAAGAGGTTATTTAAAACCTCTTTTTGTACAGACAGTGAACTAAATCACTAAGGGTTGATAAATCAACTGCATTTTACGATGCTTATCCAATTGTCTTTTTAATTTTTCTGTCATCATTTTGACTGAAGTATACATATCATCGGCAGAAGCTTGAGCAAAAAGCTCAATTCCAGGCAACCGAATAATCGCTTCAGCAATATGATTTAAACTTCCCTTTTTTGAGCGCTTATCTGTTTGATGATCTTTTGACAACTTCACTTGCATACTATTCACTTGATCTAGATGCTTTGTCATATCCTTAAATTTACAACGAATATCATCTTCAATTGCAGGGGTGATAGTTAAATGATGACCACGAATTGTTATTTGCATAGTTCTATCCCTCACCTTTTTTATGGAGTCAAAAAGTCATAATTAAGACGATTCAATCGTGCGAAAGAATAAGCATTCTCACAAATACAATTAAACCATTTTAACTATTCCTAAAATAAAAAGAGATTCATTATGGTGTCATAATGAATCTCTAGAATAGTCAGATTTTAAAAGTTAGATCAAGACTTTTCTCTCAGATGACGAAGGAATATGTAACGATTCTCGATATTTCGCAACAGTTCTACGAGCAACATCAATACCATCTTCTTTTAGCATATTTGCAATAATATTATCTGACAAAGGCTTACGTACATTTTCTTCTGAAATAAGCTTTTTAATTTTTGCTCGAATTGCAATTGAAGATGCTTCACCACCCGAAGTTGTTCCAACATGACTTGAAAAGAAATATTTCAATTCAAAAAGACCACGTGGCGTTAACATATATTTATTTGTTGTTACCCTTGAAATTGTCGACTCATGTAACTCAACCTCTTCAGCAATTTCTCTTAGAACCAAAGGCTTCATTCCTTCAGCACCAATTTCAAAAAAACTTCTTTGATGTTCAACAATACACGTTGCTACTTTTAATAATGTTTTATGCCTTTCATCGACACTTTTAATGAAATTTTTCGCTTCAAGCATTTGATTTCTTAAATATTGATTATCATCACTCTGATCTGCTCTACGAATCATACCTGCATAAAATGGATTAACCCGAAGCTTAGGAAGAATATCTGGGTTTAAATGAACAAACCAACGATCCTCTTTTTTCATGACTACAACATCAGGAACCTGATAGTCTAAATCTTTATTTTCAAAATCCGCACCAGGATATGGCTTTAACCCCTTTAACAATAAAACTGCAGATTTTAATTGATCTGTATTCAAACCAGTTTGCTTCATTAATTTTGATAATTCATTTGAAATCAATAATTCATAATGATTCATCAAGACAACTGCTTCACTTTTAAAAGGTATATGTTCAGATAAAGCATCTAGCTGTAACAACAAGCATTCAGCTAAATTACGAGAGCCTATACCTATAGGATCTAGACGCTGAATCGATTTTAAAACAACTAAAACCTCATCATCCTCCACTTCATCATCATAATCCATAGACTCTAATAAATGCTGAACTGATACTGTAATTTCAGAAAGCTCACAATCTAGGAAACCTTTATCATCCAAAGAGTCGATAATGCAATGTGCAATTAATTTATCAATTAATGAAAAATTCAACAGATTCACTTGTTCTTGCATATGCTCTTGTAATGTTAAATAACCTTGCCGATTATCTTCTCGTTCTTCAAACTCCATAGAACCTAAACTAGTTGATTGATGTGTATATACATCATCCCAATCTGTATCAACTGGAAGATCGTCAGGTAAAAAATCTGCATTTAATTCATTGGTTAAGTCTTTTTCTTCTCTTTCTTTTTCTTCTATACGCTCTAAACTTTCAATATTTTCCTGATCTTCAACTTTTTCTAATAGAGGATTGCTATCGAGTTGCAATTGAATTTCTTGTTCCAACTCCAAACTAGACAACTGAAGTAATCGTATTGCCTGCTGTAACTGAGGCGTGAGTGACAATGAATTTGCAACTTTAAGTCCAACCGATAACTTCATAAACCCCATTCTCTTTTTATTGCGTACACTTTAAGCAATTTTTATGCCGCTTTGATTTTTTATATCATGTTTTTAATATTTTTTATACAAATTAGGTGAAAAAGACATTATTTTTTCATCTAGATATTACCTTAAATTATTTTTCCCCCGATAAAAAAACACCCCCTGCATTTGCAGGGGGTGTTTTGAATTAATGAGCTGGCGATGACTTACTCTCACATGGGTAACCCCACACTACCATCAGCGCTAAGAGGTTTCACTTCTGAGTTCGGGAAGGGATCAGGTGGTTCACTCTTGCTATTGTCGCCAGCACAACTGTTTATGGACTTATTCGGGTCTTATTTACATCAAATGATGTATGCCTTACTTGGTACCAAATAGAATTCATTAACAGATTATTTGAGTTAAAGTATAAGTTCTAGCGTATTCTGAATCAAGATCAGTCAGTGTTGACTGTTTGGTTTTGAATCGATTTCAGCTTTATACAACAACTGTTTGGGTGTTGTATAGTCAAGCCTCACGAGCAATTAGTATTGGTCAGCTTCACATATCACTATGCTTCCACATCCAACCTAT